>JAQBPZ010000413.1 GCA_028287225.1 Gemmatimonadota bacterium | reverse complement strand
GCCCGGGCAGCATGCCGCAGGGCGCCACGGAGCTGGTCCAGGAAGGGCTGGTGATCCCGCCCGTGCGCCTGGTGCGGAAAGGCGTGCTGGACGACGACCTGCTGCAGCTGGTGCTCGCGAACGTGCGCACGCCGCAGGAGCGCCGCGGCGACCTCGGGGCGCAGCTCGCCGCGTGTGCCGCGGGCGCCGCCGGCTGGATCGCGCTCGCGCAGCGCCTCGGCCGCCCCCGTCTCGATGCCGCGTGCGACGCACTGCTCGACTACGCCGAACGGCGCGTGCGCTCGCGGCTCGCCGACCTGGTGGGCCGGAGCGGGCGCGCCGCAGACCGCCTGGAGGGCGACGGCGTGACCGACACGGACATCCCGGTCGTGGTCGCCCTCTCCATCACCGAGGGTGGCCTCGTGCTGGATTTCACCGGGAGCGCGCCGCAGGTGGCCGGCAACGTGAACTGTCCGGCGGCGGTCACGCGTGCCGCCGCGGTGTTCGCGGTGCGCACGCTGCTGGACGAGGACGTGCCGACCAACGACGGCATTGCGCGCGCCATCACGCTGATCCTCCCGGAGCGGAGCGCGGTCAACGCGGCGTGGCCCGCGGCGGTCGCGGCGGGCAACGTGGAGATGTCCCAGCGCATCGCCGATACCATCCTGGCTGCGCTCGGCGATGCGCGCGTCCCCGTGGCCGCGCAGGGGCAGGGGACGATGAACAACGTCACCTTCGGCGGCGCCGGCTGGACGTTCTACGAGACGCTCGGCGGCGGCCAGGGCGCGAGCCCCGGCGCCGACGGCCCGTCGGGGGTTCACGTGGGGATGAGCAACACCCTCAACACCCCGGTGGAGTCGCTCGAGCGCTCCACCCCGCTGCGGATCGAGCGCTATGCGCTCCGCGACGGCTCGGGGGGCGCGGGGACGCACCGCGGGGGCGACGGCGTGATCCGGTCGTATCGCACCACGGTGCCATGCACCGTCACGCTCCTCACCGAGCGGCGGCGGCACGCACCGCGCGGCGTGCACGGCGGGTCGCCGGGCGAGCAGGGGATGAACCTGCTCAACGGCACGATGCTGCCGGCCAAGTGCCGCATCGCGCTCACGGCGGGCGACATCGTGTCGATCGAGACGCCGGGCGGCGGCGGGTACGGCGTGGAGCGGTGAGTGCTGCTTGACTGCCTGGGGGGCGTTTGCGGTGAGCGGGTTTGCGGTCGAACGGCAAGGGCGTTTGCAGTGAGCGGTTGGCGGTGAGCGGTCGGACCTCGGGACGCTTCTGCCGCCAACTGCTCACCGCAAACCGCAAACGCAGTTTGTCAGCCGCAGTATCTGAACGTCCGACCCGACCCGACACTACACCGCCACCGACTCGAACACTCGCGCCTCGACGAACGCGTCGAGCAGCGCGCGGTCGAGCATCCCGTCCTTCGCTTCCATGTGCAGGATGTCGAGCGCGCTCTCGGTGGACACCGCGCGCTTGTAGGGACGGTCGGTGGCGGTGAGCGCGTCGTAGATGTCGGAGATCGTCATCATGCGCGTCTGCACCGGGATGGCGGTGCCGCCGATGCGGTTGGGATAGCCGTTGCCGTTCAGCTTCTCGTGATGGCCGTACGCGATGTGCGGAATGGCGCGCAGCTCCCGGGTCCACGGGATCTGCTCCAGGAAGCGGAAGGTGTGCGTCACGTGCGACTCGATCTCGCGCCGCTCCTGCTCGTCGAGGTTGCCCTTCCGGATCATCAGGTAGCGCAGCTCGTGCTCCTCGAGCAGCGGCCGCTGTACCCCCTCGAAGTCCATGAAGGTGCGCTGGCGCATCCGCTCCAGGGTCTCGAAGCTGCCCTCGGGCAGGACGGTCGGCTCGTTCGCGCGGACCACCGCGTCCAGGAACGACGCCAGCTCCTCCTGGCGGCCGATGCGCGCGGCATTCAGCTCCAGCAGCGCGCGACCGTACCCGTCGCGCCCCGTGGCCAGCAGCGCCTCCGCGCGCCCGCGCTCGAACTCCAGCTCCACGCGCTGCAGCAGGTACGCGAAGCGGTGGCGGATGACCTCCAGGTCCTGCGGGTACAGCTTCTTCTGCTTCACCAGCACCTGCTCGCGCACGCCCACCTTGCCGAAGTCGTGCAGCAGCCCCGCGTACCGCAGCTCGCGCAGCTGCTCGCGCGAGAAGGTCACGTCGCGATACGGCCCCGCGTTCATGCGGTCCACCACCTCCGCGAGACCCACGGTCAGCGTCGCGACGCGGCCGGAGTGTCCGCTCGTGGTGGGGTCGCGCGACTCGATGGCCGTGACCGCCGCGGTGACGAACCCCTCGAACAGCCGCTCGATGTCCCCGTACAGGCGCCCGTTCTCGATGGCGACCGCCGCCTGCGACGCGAGCGCGCTCGTGAGCTCCACGCAGCGGCCGTCGTAGGTCTGCACCTCGCGCTCCACCAGCTCGTCGCTGGCGAGCCGCACGTCCGCGTCGCGCTTGCGGTTGATGAGCTGCAGCACGCCCACGATCTCGTCGCGGTGGCTCTTCATGGGCAGCACGAGCATCGACTTCGTGCGGTAGCCGAACTTGTCGTCGAAGCTGCGGTTCTGCCGGTACGTCACGTCGTCCGGCAGCAGGTACACGTCGCCGATCACGAGCGGCTCGCCGGTCGCGGCGGCGTAGCCCGCGAGGCTCGTGTGGTCGATCGGCACGGTGAAGGTGGAGAAGGGCAGCCCCGGCAGCGAATGGTTCTGCGTCATCGCGAAGCGCAGGTGCGTCGGCTGGCCGGCGTCGTCACGCTCCACCAGGTACAGCGATCCCGCGTCGCTCGCGGTGAGGCGCCGCGCCTGCGCCAGGATCATCTCGAGCAGGGTGGCCAGGTCGCGCTCGGTGCTCAGCGCGACGCCGATGGCGGTGAGCTCGCTCAGCTCGCTGGCGCGGTCGTCGGCGGCCTGCGTCGCACGCGCCGCCACCACGATGGCCGACGCATGCCGGAACGCGCCGCGCAGCGCCGTGATGACGCTGCCGATGGGCGCATCCGCCGCGATGAAGCAGGTGAGCAGCTCCGCGGGGAACTCGGCGGGTGGGTTCACCTCACCCGGCTCGCCCATCCACACCAGCGCCGCCACCGCCGCCAGCTCGCGCAGCCCCTCGTCGCCACTGCCGGAGCTGGTCAGCAGGGCGCGGTCCACCACCACCACCGTCGGGCGCTCGGCGTCGATCACCGCGGCCGTGGGCAGGACGGGCACCGGGCGCACCTCCACGTCGTCGCCGCGGCGGCCGAGCGGGGCCGCGGAGATCGTGCGGCCCAGGGCGGTGATGAGGAGTGGCTTCATGGGAAGGAGCGCTGGCGCCGACCCGCTACTTCAGCCGGCTGAGTCCGACGCGCGCCGGCATGAAGTCCGGAAAGTCCTTCAGCACGTCGCCGAACGCCGCCGCCGCACCGGCGCGATCGCCCCGGTCGGCCAGGTCGAGCGCCTGCCCGTACCGCAGCAGGTCGCGCATCGGCAGCGACTCGGGCGCGATGGCCACGACGTGGTTGGCCGAGAGCGCCGTGAGCCGCAGGCCGCCGGCGAGGCGCGCGGCGAGGCGGTGCACCAGGGGAAGCACGTTGTCGGCGCGGTCCTGCACCCGGTCCGTATAGTCGATGGCGCCGGTGGCCACGTTCACCACGCGCAGATCCACCCGCACGTTGCCGCCTTCGTCGCTGGAGAAGCGGCCGTAGACGGTTTCCTGGGCGCCCGCGGCGCTGCCGATGCGCACGGCCGTCTCGCGATCCACGGGCACGGTGCCCACCAGCTTGCGGACCTGGTCGCGGTCCACGACGCGGACCGCGTAGTTGCTCCCGAGCTCCAGGCCGAGCAGCGACGTCACCGCCTTGCTGAAGCCGTCGTACTGCCGGGCGTCGGTGCCGACCACGTTGTGGTCGGGAAAGACGATGGCAACCGACGGCACGGCCGCCGACTGCGCCGACGCGGCGCGAGCGGGTGCGGCGATCCCGGCAACCGTTGCGGCCACCAGCGTCCAGTGTGCGAGCTGCATACTCATTCCTCCACCGTCATGGTCATCCCCTCGGCTGCGGCGACGATCTCCAGGGCGCTGCCGCGGGACGCCGCCAGGGTGCGGCAGGCATCGAGGCAGCGGTCGACTTCATCGTCGGTGCGTTCCGGACGGTGATGGAAGAGCACGAGCCGGTCCACCTCCGCTTCCAGCGCGAGTTCCACCGCATCCACGTTGGTGGAGTGTCCCCACCCGACGTGGCTGTGGTACTCGGCCGGCGTGTACATGGTGTCGTGCACCAGCACCGCGGCGCGGTGCGCGAAGGCCACGAACCGCTCGCGCCAGCGCGGCCCGTCGTCGTAGCGTGCCTGCGGGTTCAGCTCGTTGTCCGAGACATAGACGAGCGCGCGCCCATCCACGTTACCGTTCGTGAAGCGATACGCCAGCGCGCCGCCCGGATGGCGCACCGGCATCGCCGAGACGGCGTAGCCCCTGCCCGTGGTGCCCTCGTTCCCGAGGCTCCGGAAGTCGATGCGTGCGTCGAGCTCCTCGAAGGCCACCGGGAACACGGTGGGCGACATCTGGTCGCGCACCACGCGGTCGATGCTCGTCTCGAGCGACCGCGAGCTCCAGATCGTGAAGTGGTTGCCCTTCCCGAAGAGCGGTGCGAAGAAGGGGATGCCCTGGATGTGATCCCAGTGCGCATGGGTGAGGAAGATGTCGCCCTCCACCATGCCGCCCTGCGCGCGCTGGATGAGCGAGCGTCCCAGCTCGCGGATCCCCGTGCCCGCGTCCAGGATGATGAGCCAGCCCTGGGCGGTCCGCACCTCCACGCACGGCGTGTTGCCCCCGTAGCGCACCGTGGCCGCCCCCGGGCTGGGAATCGACCCGCGGGTGCCCCAGAAGCGCAGGGTGAGGCTCATGCCGGGCGGGTGACGTTCACGCGGGAGGATACCGTGCTCGTCACGCTCGGCGCCATGAACCGGGTCACGCGCGCGATGTATCGCGGATCACATCCGGATCGACGCACGACGCTCCATCGCCTCGCGGTCGGCGATGGCGATGCGTCGGCGCTCGACCCGGATCAGCCCCTGGTCCTGGAACTCCTTCATGGCGCGCGACACCGTCTCGCGGCTCGCCCCGATCATCTGGGCGATGGTCTGGTG
>JAQBPZ010000395.1 GCA_028287225.1 Gemmatimonadota bacterium | reverse complement strand
CTCACCGCTCACAGCAAACCGCCAACGCCGTTCGCTGTGCTCAGCGAACCGCCAACGCCGTGCAGTCGACGCCGTTCGCTGTGCTCAGCCCCGCGCCGCGCGGCGCCCGATGCTCTGCGATCCCTCGGCACGGCCCGGCCGCGTGGCCAGCACGCGCCGGGCGTACGGGGCGATGCCCACCTCGCGCGCCTTCGCCCGGAAGGTGGCGCCGTGGTCGATCGTGTGGCGCGCCTCGTCCTGCCACTGGTGCACCATCTCGTGCAGCAGGGTGTGCAGGGTCTCCTGCCACCCGTGCTTGCGCAGGTGCGCGCGGCTGATCGCGATCTCCGCCGGCTCGCCGCCCGGCGTGGCCGCCGTGTAGTGGCCGAGCCGGCTCTTCATCCGGCGCGAGACGCGGATGGCCACCGGGGTGAGCGCGCCCTGGAAGTGGCGGGTGTTGTAGCGGGCATGCCACGCGCGCAGCTGCTCCGCGATCTCCACGTCCTCGGGGTGCGTGCGCTCCCGCCTCGACGCCGCCTTCGGCGTGCGCACGGGGTGCAGGATGATGATCTGCTGTGCCTCGCGGCGCTCCGCCTTCGACTTGCCCTCCACGAACGCCACGATGGCCTGGAGCACCGTCTCCGGGGCGGTCAGGTAGCCCTCGTGCACGCGCAGGGCGCCGCCACCGAAGCTCACCATCACGTTGCGGTTGCGCGTCAGCTTGAGGCGGTCGATGCGACGCAGCCCCAGGCGCTGCAGCCGGGCGAGCAGCTCGTCGGCGGTGCGCGGCGCGGTGCCGTCGAACCCGAGCTCGAGCTGCGCGATGTCGCGGCGGCCGCGGAAGAAGCGAGTCAGCGCGTGAAGCACTTGGCAGGACCCGGAACGAAGGCGTGATCGGAGTTGGACCAGACGAGCGTCGCCACGTCGATGCGGTCGGGGGTGATGGTGATGCTGTTGACCGACGACGGGCGGCCCCCGCGCTGCCGGTTGGATACCGTGCCCGCGGTGGAGATGACCGTCCCCTTCCGCGTGTGCTCGATGTAGTGGATGGCGTCCTGGTGGTCGTGTCCGCACAGGACCAGGTCCACCGCCAGGTCGGCGAACGCGCCGAGCGCACGCTTCGTGTTCTTGAGCCCGTGACGCTGCGAGAGCTCGCCCTTCATCGGGTTGTGGTGCATCACGATGACGCGCGCGTCGTCCGCCGGTGCGTCCGCGAACACGCGGCGCAGCCGCTCCACCTGCTCCCGCTTCACCACGCCGATGATCGAGATGTCGCGCAGCCGCCACGTCAGCGTGCCGCCGGTCACCCCATGCGAGGTGTTGAGGCCCGCGAGCGTGACGCCCGGCACGTGGACCACCGGCTCGATGTCCTCGTCGATGAACCGGCGGTACGTGGCGAACATCGCGGTCTCGTCACCCATCCCGAAGGGAGACTTCCACCACTGCACGTCGTGGTTCCCCGGGATGCAGAGCACCCGGCTGAACGCCTCCGCGTGCTTGATGAAGGCGCGCGCGCGCTGGAACTCGCCCGAGCGCGCACGCTGCGAGACGTCGCCCGAGATCGCCACGACGGTGTACTTCCGCTGCTCGATGAGCGCTTCCATGGCCTCGTACTGCTCCGGCACCGCCGGATGGCCGAAGTGCAGGTCGGAGCAGTGGAAGATCGTCGTGGCCGGGGCGCCGCCGGTCGGGTCGGTCACAGCCGTGCGATGACCGCTTCGGTGAACTGGTCCGTGCTCGCGGTGCCGCCGAGATCGCGGGTGACCGTCTTCTTCTCGCGGACCGTCTCCTCGAAGGCGCGCCGGATGCGGTTCGCGCGCTCCCCGTCGTTCATGTACTCCAGCATCATGCAGGCGGCCAGCAGCAGCGCGCCGGGGTTCGCGATGCCCTTGCCGGCGATGTCCGGCGCGGTGCCGTGCACGGCCTCGAAGATCGCCCCGCCGTGGCCGATGTTGGCGCCCGGCGCCAGGCCGAGTCCGCCCACCAGGCCCGAGATCTGGTCGGAGAGGATGTCGCCGAACAGGTTCGTCGTCACGATCACGTCGTAGCGCTCGGGACGGAGCACCAGGTTCATCGCCATCGCGTCCACGATCACTTCCTCGAACTCGATCGTGTCGTACTCGCGGGCCACCATCCGGCCCACGTCCAGGAAGAGCCCCTGCGAGTACTTCAGGATGTTCGCCTTGTGCACGAGCGTCACCTTCCGGCGCCCGTGCTTCACCGCGTAGTCGAAGGCGTACTTCACGATGCGCTCGGAGCCCACACGCGTGATGAGCGCCACGGATTCCGCCGCGGCGCGCGGATCGCTGCCGATCTTGATGTAGTGCTCGATCCCGACGTACAGCCCTTCGGTGTTCTCGCGCACCATCACGAGGTCGATGTTCTCGTAGCGCCCGCCCTTCACGATGGTGTGCGCCGGCCGGATGTTGGCGTACAGGTCGAAGGTCTTCCGGAGCTGCACGTTGATGGAACGGAAGCCCTCGCCCACCGGGGTCTCGAGCGGACCCTTGAGCGCGATGCGCGTGCGCTTGATGGAATCCAGCGTCTGGTCAGGGATGGGATCGCCGTACTTCGCGACTCCTGCCTGCCCGGCGTACTGGTTGTCCCATTCGATGTCGGCGCCCGCGGCTTCCAGGATGCGGACGGTGGCGCTGCTGATGGACGGACCGATTCCGTCGCCGGAGATGAGGGTGACTGGCGTAGGCATGTTGGGCAGCGGCTCAGGGGGCCGCGATCAGGTCGGCAAGATGCGCGGCGATGCTCGTCAGGAGCACCTCGCGCGAGAAAGTGGGACGTGGGTCGCTGCGCACGTCACCGATCCAGCGCACTTCACCCAGGCGTCCGTCGAGCAGGGCGAGGCGCAGCACGGCTACCCCCTGCCCTGGGGTGCTGTCCCGCTCGAACCGCAGCTCCACCGGCAGCAGCACCGCGCGCGCGTTCTCCTGCAGCGCGACCATCGTGCGCAGCTGCATGATCAGCGGGTTGCCCACCGAGGTGCCGGGCGGGATCTCGCCGGATCGCAGGTGCGACGCGGAGAGGGAGTAGGGGTCCTGCCCGAACGAGGGATTGCTCTTCGCCGCCCGGACCAGGTCCGCCGGGAAGGTCCACTGCGTCGCCAGCCCGCGCTCGCCCAGCTCCTTCGTGATGGCGCTGTCCAGCCCGCGCATCAGCTCGCGCGAGCGAGGGATCTGCCGCGTCCACCCCATCGGGTCCGCTTCGCGCAGGCTGTGCGTGGGGGCCACGATGACCTGCTGCGACACGAGCGACGCGAGCGGCCGGACGGGCGGCTGCGGACCCGCGTTGGTGGATGGAGTGGGGGTCGCCCTGCCGCCACAGGCGGCCGAGACGAGGGTGAGGCTGCAGAGCAGGCGCTGGAATGGTCGCACGGAGGGCTCGCTGGTGTGGGCGAAAGCTAACCGCCGGCCGGGGTGGTTGCGACGCCCCGGCCGGCTCCCCGGGGCGCGCCCCGAGGGCGCTATTTGACCGGTCCCGTCCCTCGGGACAACTTGACCGCCATGCTCCCTGCCACCCCTCGAAACCGCCTTCCCGCCGCGCTGGGCTGGGCCTGCGTCGCCCTCCTCGGTGCGGCCGCGCTCGGCATCCTCGCCCTCTCCCGTGGCGAGCCCGTCAGCGCCGCCTGGCTCCTCGTGGCGGCGGTCTGCACCTACGCCATCGGGTACCGCTTCTACAGCGCGTTCATCGCGGCGCGCATCTTCGCGCTCGACGACGCCCGCGCCACCCCGGCGCACCGCCTCGCCGATGGCCGCGACTTCGTTCCCACCAACCGCTGGGTGGTCTTCGGCCACCATTTCGCCGCCATCGCGGGGCCCGGACCCCTCGTGGGGCCGACCCTCGCGGCCCAGTTCGGCTACCTCCCCGGCATCCTCTGGATCGTGGTCGGCGTCGTCCTCGGCGGCGCGGTGCAGGACTTCGTCATCCTCTGCGCCTCGGTCCGCCGGGATGGGCGGTCGCTCGGCGAGATGGCCCGCACCGAGATCGGGCCGGTGGCCGGCTTCACGGCGATGGTCGCGGTCCTCGGCATCATGATCGTGCTCATCGCCGTTCTCGGCCTCGTGGTCGTGAACGCGCTGAAGGCCAGCCCCTGGGGAACGGTCACGATCGGCCTGACCATCCCCATCGCCATGCTCATGGGCCTGTTCCTCCGCTACATCCGCCCGGGAAAGGTGCTCGTGGCGAGCGCGGTCGGCCTCGTGCTCCTGGCGCTCTCGCTGTATGCCGGCCGGTGGGTGGCGCAGCGGCCCGACCTGGCGCCGATGTTCACGCTCGGCGGCCATACCCTGGCCCTGCTCATCATGGCATACGGGTTCGCCGCGTCGGTGCTGCCGGTGTGGCTCCTGCTCGCGCCGCGCGACTACCTGTCCGCCTTCGTGAAGATCGGCGTCGTCGTCGTGCTCGCGGTCGGCATCCTGGTGTCCCTGCCCCCGCTTCAGATGCCGGCGCTCACGCGCTTCACCGACGGCACCGGGCCGGTGTTCGCCGGCACGCTGTTCCCCTTCGCGTTCATCACCATCGCCTGCGGGTCCATCAGCGGCTTCCACGCGCTGATCGCGTCCGGCACGACCCCCAAGCTGCTCGACCGCGAATCCGACGCGCGGCTCGTGGGCTACGGCGCGATGCTGATGGAATCGTTCGTCGCCGTGATGGCGCTCATCGCCGCCTGTGCCCTGTCGCCGGGCGTGTACTTCGCCATCAACGCCCCGGCGTCGGCGCTCGGCACCACGGCCCAGAGCGCGGCCATCGCCATCGCCAACTGGGGGTTCGTCGTCTCCCCAGCGGAGCTGGACGCCCTCGCCCGCCAGGTGGGC
>JAQBPZ010000042.1 GCA_028287225.1 Gemmatimonadota bacterium | reverse complement strand
GGCGGCCGCGGCCGTGCAGGGCGTGCCGCAGCCGGCCTCACAGCAACAGGCCGCCCAGGCCCAGGCGGGCGTCGCCGGCCAGACGACCGGTCCGGGGAACGTCCCGAACGCGATGGGCCCGCACGTGGCCAGCGCGCCCGCCCCCGCGCACGACATGAGCACCATGACGGCGGGCGCCGGCGTGCAGCAGGCCGGCTACATCGCCTACCCGCGCGAGCGGATGCCGGCGCACACGGTGCCGAACACCCCGCTGCCGCCCGGCATCACCGACTGGAACATGTCGCTCGTGGGCGACGCCGAACGCGGTCGCGTGCTCACCGCCAACTTCGCGACGGGCTGCGCCGGCTGCCACGCGATCAGCGGCGTGCCCACGATGCAGGGGCAGATCGGCCCCAACCTCACGCACGTCGGCAGCCGGACGACGATCGCCGGCGGCCTCTACCCCAACGACACGCGGCACCTGGCGCTCTGGATCAAGAACGCCCGCTACATGAAGCCCGGCTCCTACATGCCGACGCTCGGCGCCTTCCAGCGCGACCCGATCCAGAAGCTCACCATTCCCAAGACGGGCCTGTCCGATCAGCAGATCGCGGACATCGTGGCCTACCTGCAGGCGCTCAAGTAACCGACGGAGACACGGACACCCATGGCAACCACGGCGACCGCACCGGCCTACGCGCCGACGGAGAGCTACGTCGGCGAGAGCGGCATCTGGAGCTGGCTCACGACGGTCGATCACAAGCGGATCGGCACGCTCTACCTCTTCACCTCCCTCTTCTTCTTCCTCGTCGGCGGCGTGGAGGCGGGGATGATCCGCGCGCAGCTCGCGGGCCCGAACAAGGACCTCTTCTCGGCCGACCTGTACAACCAGCTGTTCACGATGCACGGCACGACCATGATCTTCCTCGGGGTCATGCCGCTGTCGGCCGCGTTCTTCAACTACCTCATCCCGCTCCAGATCGGCGCGCGTGACGTCGCGTTCCCGCGCCTGAACGCCTTCAGCTACTGGGTGTTCCTGCTGGGCGGCATCTTCATGAACTTCTCGTGGATCATCGGCGCGGCGCCGAACGGCGGCTGGTTCGGCTACGCCCCGCTCACCACGATGCAGTACTCCGCGGGCCTCAACATCGACTTCTGGGTGATCGGCCTCCAGATCCTCGGCGTGAGCTCGCTGGCGGCGGCGTTCAACTTCATCACCACGGTCATCAACATGCGCGCGCCGGGGATGAACCTGATGCGCATGCCGATGTTCACCTGGAACGCCTTCATCGTGCAGTTCCTGCTCGTGCTGGCCTTCCCGGTCATCACCATCGCCCTCGTGTTCCTCCAGTTCGACCGCTTCTTCGGGACGAACTTCTACACGATGGCCGCCGGCGCCGATCCGCTCCTCTGGCAGCACCTGTTCTGGATCTTCGGACACCCGGAGGTCTACATCCTCATCCTGCCGGCGTTCGGGCTGGTGTCGGAGATCATCCCGACCTTCTCGCGCAAGCCGATCTTCGGCTATCCGGTCATGGTCTACGCCACGATGCTGATCGCCTTCCTCGGGTTCGGCGTGTGGGCGCACCACATGTTCGCCGTGGGCATGGGCCCGATCGGCGACACCGTGTTCGGCGTGACGACGATGCTCATCGCCATCCCGACCGGCGTGAAGATCTTCAACTGGATCTTCACGATGTGGGGGGGCTCGCTCCGGTTCACGACGGCGATGAAGTTCGCCATCGGGCTGGTCGCCCTGTTCACGATCGGCGGCATCTCGGGCGTCATGCACGCCTCGCCCCCGGCCGATCTCCAGCAGACGGACACCTACTTCGTCGTCGCCCACTTCCATTACGTGCTGTTCGGCGGGTCGATGATGGGCATCTTCGGCGGCATCTACTACTACTACCCGAAGATGACCGGCCGCCTGCTGAGCGAGAAGCTCGGCAGCTGGCACTTCTGGCTGATGTTCATCGGCATGAACCTCACCTTCTTCCCGATGCACTTCTCCGGGCTGATGGGGATGCCGCGGCGCATCTACACCTACGACGCGGGCCAGGGCTGGGAGCTGTTCAACAAGCTGAGCACGTATGGCACCGGGATCCTCGCCGTCGGCCTGCTGATCTTCGTCTGGAACTTCTTCCGCAGCTACTCCACCGGTGAGATCGCCGGTATCGTTCCGTGGGGTGCGCCGACGCTCGAGTGGTCGATCCCGTCGCCGCCACCCGAGTACAACTTCGCGCGCATCCCGAAGGTCACCTCGCGCCTGCCGCTCTGGGACCTCACGGCGCCGCGGCTCACCCGTGAGGTGCCCCACACCGAGGCGGGCGACAAGCGCCTCGACGTCGACGTCGCGTCGAAGCACACGGCCACCGGGCATCCCAACCCGACCGCCAACGCGCCGCGTCAGGGCGTCGAGGCGGGAATGCACATCGAGCGCGCCACCGGCCGGACCGCCCGGGAGCTCGGCATCCCGATGCCGAACCCGACGATCAAGCCGCTGATCTGCGCGCTCGGCATGACGATCATGTTCACCGGCCTGCTGTTCATCCATGTGAACCGGATGCCGCTCGCCCTCGCCACCATGATCGGTGGTGCGCTGCTGATGACGCTGTCGCTCTACGCGTGGGTGCTCACCCCGCTCGAAGACGCCCACTAGACCACACGAGAGAAACCAGTGGCTCACGCATCCGCCCTCACCGGCGACCATTCGCACAGCGCGCACGACGACGCGCACGGGCACCCGCCCACGTCGACGGGACTCGACAACAAGAAGATCGCCATCTGGGCCTTCATCGGCTCCGAGTGCATGCTCTTCGCGTCGCTCATCTCCACCTACCTGATCTACAAGGGCCGCAGCGTCGTGGGGCCGTACCCGCACGATGCCTGCCTCCCCCCGCAGTGCAGCACCCCGCTCAAGGCGATCCTCAACATCCCCATCACCTCGGCGTCCACCTTCGTCCTGCTGATGTCGTCGCTGGCGATGGTGCTCGCCCTCGCGGCGGTGGAGCTCAAGGACCAGCCGATGCCCAGCGGCTGGTGGAGCCGCCGGCTGCGGTCGTCGAAGCTGTGGCTGTGGATGACCGCGCTCCTCGGCATCACCTTCCTCGGCTTCCAGGCGTTCGAGTTCACCTCGTTCGTGCACGAGGGGCTCACGATCCGCACGAACCTGTTCGGCAGCTCGTTCTTCACCCTCACCGGGTTCCACGGCGCGCACGTCACCGCCGGGGTGCTCTGGCTCCTCACCCTGCTGGCGATCGACTATCGCCGCGGGCTCGGCCCCAAGGACGCGATCAACGTCGACCTCGCCGCGCTGTACTGGCATTTCGTCGACGTGGTGTGGATCGCGATCTTCACGCTCGTCTACCTCATCAAGTAGGCCGACGTCCATGGCACACGACACCCAGCACGAGCCGCACGCCAACGTCGACCACACGGCGATGGGCATCACGCACGAGCACCCGACCTGGTCCACCTACTGGAAGGTCGCGGTCGTCCTGACGCTCATCACCGCGGTGGAGGTCTGGATCTACTACATCCCGAGCTTCGTCGCCTCGCGCGCCTTCGTCCCATCGCTCCTGATCATGTCGGCGGTGAAGTTCGCGACGGTGGTGATGTTCTACATGCACCTGCGGTACGACCACAAGCTGTTCCGCGCGCTGTTCACCGCGCCGCTGATCATCGCGATCATCACGATCGTGGGCCTGCTCTTCCTGTTCGGCTACTTCTCGCACCGGACCGGGGCCCTGCTCTGATGCCCCTGCCGGTGGCGCTGCTGCTGCATCCGGCGGCGCGCCTGTCGTTCTCCGAGTTCACCGTGCACTGGAGCACGGTGATCGGCCTGGCCCTCCTCGGCGCGCTGTACCACTGGCGCGCCGGGGCGGTCCCCCCGCCCGATGCGCGGGAGCGCCCGCCGACCACGGGCCAGCGCGCGAGCTTCTTCACCGCGCTCGCGCTGATCTTCCTGTCGCTCAACGGCTGGGTCCACGACCTGAGCGACTACTACCTCTTCAGCGCGCACATGGTGCAGCACCTCGTGCTCACCCTGGTCGCGCCCCCCCTCATGATCATGGGGACGCCGGGCTGGATGCTGCGTCCGGCACTCCGGTGGCGCGGCGTGGGGCCCCTGGCGCGCTGGATCACGGCGGCCCCGCAGGCGTTTCTGCTGTTCAACGTGGTGATCGTCGCCTGGCACCTGCCGCCGATGTACGAGATGGCGCTGGAGCACCACAACGTGCACATCGTGCAGCACCTGTGCTTCATGGTCACGTCGGTGCTGATGTGGTGGCCGGTGCTCAGCCCGATGCCGGAGCTGCCGCGGCTCGCGTACCCGGGCCAGATGCTCTACCTGTTCCTGATGACGATCCCGATGTCGATCGTGGCGGTCTCGATCGCGTACGCGGACCACATCCTCTATCCGGCGTACGCCAGCGCGCCGCGGGTGTGGGGCATCTCGCCCCTCCAGGACCAGATGATCGGCGCGCTCGTGATGTGGATCCCGGGCAGCTTCTTCTTCTTCACGATCATCTCGGTGGTGTTCTTCAAGTGGCAGCAGCGGGACGAGGACTCCAGCGAGAGCGCCCAGGTGGGCTACGTGCGCCAGGCGCGCTGACCGCGGCGACCATGGGCCGGTGCACCTGCACCGGCCCGTGTTGCCTCGTGACCCTGCACCGGCGGTCGCGCTACTCCTCACCACTCAGCGCATGCGCGAACTGTCCCTTGAGCTCGGGGTGGGTTCGCCACAGGTAGGTGCCCATCACGCCGGCGGCGATCAGGTTCCCGGTCCCGACGAGGACTCCACCGAGCGAGCCGAAATCGGGGAACTCCCCGAGCGCGGCGCTCAGGCCGTAGAAGCCCACCTCGAATGCCACGAAAAGCATCATCGCGCCGGCGAGCACCGCGGGCTGGTACCGCGCCGCATGGACGATGGCGCTCGCGATCAGCCCCACGACGATGAACGCGGCGTAGTGGAAGATCGTGTACGCGGCGACGAACACGACGGTGCCCTCGCTCCCGGGCGGCCCGAAGATCCGGAGCAGCGCGCGCCCGAGCGCGGCGGGCGTGGCGAAGGGCTGTCCGTACGCGAGGTCGACGCCGAGGAACCAGATGGCCACGGCCGTCGCACCGAGGACGCCGGCGACGATTCCGTCGCGGGTGATGGTGTGTCGCATGTGCTCCTCCTTCCGATCCGGCGGAAGGGAACGCCCGGGCGGGGTGACGCGCCGCCATCGTGTCACCGGGTCGACGGCACGACGCCTCGGTGGTGTCGCGCTCCGCCCTCGTACTCATTCACCGCGCGGCCCCCGCGCGCAAGGGTGCCCTCGCACCGTCCGGCTCGACAACTGCCGCTCTGGCGGATAGTTAATGCGTCTCCCGGATCTTTCGAGGTCGTCCGATGGCCATCACGTTGTCCAGCCTGCCGCGCGCGCAGGAGCTCCCGCCCGCCGCCTCCCCGCCCCGCGGCCGGGAGCGGCTCCTGTCGCTCGACGTCTTCCGGGGGCTGACCGTCGCCGGGATGCTCCTCGTGAACGACCCGGGCAGCTGGGAGCACATCTATCCGCCGCTCGAGCATGCGCCGTGGAACGGGTGGACGCCCACCGACCTGGTCTTCCCCTTCTTCCTGTTCATCGTCGGCATCACCACCTACCTGTCGCTGAACGTGCGGCGGGCCCGTGGCGACGACGAGCACGCCATCCGGATGCAGATCATCCGGCGCGGCGCGCTGATCTTCCTCTTCGGGCTCCTCGTCAACGGCTTTCCCTACTTTACCTTCGGCGACGTCCCCGGCATTGCCGACCCCACCCTCCTCCAGCGCATGGGCGACCGCCTGCTGCACTGGCGCATCATGGGAGTGCTCCAGCGGATCGGCGTGGCGTACATGCTCGCCGGCCTCCTGACGCAGCGGACCACGCTCCGGCAGCAGGTCGGCATCATCGCCGGGCTCCTGTTCGGGTACTGGATCGTGATGACCGTGCTCCCCGTGCCGGGTGAGGGAGGCGCCATCGGAGCGCTCCTCCTGAACGACCCGCAGCGCACGATGGCGGCGTGGACGGACCGCCTGGTGCTCGACTGGTCGGGCGCGGGGCTGGGCAACCACCTCTGGGTCTCCAGCGTGACCTGGGACCCGGAGGGCGTGCTCTCCACGCTGCCCGCAGTCGGGACGGTGATGCTCGGCAACCTCGCCGGCCGCTGGATCGGCGAGCACCGCCCGCTCGCCGAGCGCCTCTCCGGCCTGTTCGCCGTGGGCGCGCTTGGCATGATGGTGGGACTTATGTGGAACTGGGTCTTTCCGATCAACAAGAGCCTCTGGACCAGCTCCTACGTGGTGTTCTGCGCCGGCATCGCGGCGGTCAGCCTGGCCACGGTGATGTGGATCGTGGACTACCAGAAGGTGCGCGGCTGGACCCGGTTCTTCGTGGTCTACGGCCTCAACCCGACCATCGCCTTCGTGGGCTCGGGGGTCATGGCGCGCTGCATCTACTCCATTTTCAAGGTCACCTACGAGGGCAAGCGCATTCCCCTGCAGGCCGGGATCTACCAGACCCTGTTCGCGTCCTGGCTGGACCCGATCAACGCCTCGCTCGCCTTCGCGGTGGCGTTCGTGCTGTTCTGGTACGCGATCCTGTACGTGCTGTACAAGAGGAACATCATCCTGAAGGTGTAGACGGTGAAGCCGGGCGCACGACCGCGTTGCGGTCGTGCTTGGCGCGGGGTCGGCGTGAGCGCCTCCCGTGGCGGGCGCGTGACCGTCGCTGCGCTCGGTCTACCGCTTGACGGGCGCTCGCGCTGCTCGCTTGGCGGACATCCGCACCCGCATTACCCTCAAGGGCGGCGTCGCCGCCCGCCCGCCAAGGCGTAGCGGCGCCGCTGCGAAGCAGCAGCCGCAGCCGCCCGCCAAGGGTCGCGTTCCACGCGACCCGCCCCCCCCAAGCCCGCGGCGAAGCCGCGAGCGCCCGGAATTTCATCTGGAACGCGAGTTGCCTCCCTTCCCGTCCGTGCCCCACTTCAAGATGACGCCGCGCGCGCGCAGCGCCGCGGCAACTGCGCTCGTTGCCGCCCTTCTGCTCGCGCCCCAGGGCGCCGGGCTCGCCCACGCCGCCATCGCCCCGGCGGCGGTCGTTGCGCCCGATGTCCCGAAGGCCGCGAAGAAGCCGGTCGTGAAGCGGCGGCCCGTACAGCAGCAGCGCGGCAAGGCCCGGACGGCCGCCACCCGGCGCCCC
>JAQBPZ010000336.1 GCA_028287225.1 Gemmatimonadota bacterium | reverse complement strand
TTCACAACCTCTCGGAGGCGGCGCGCTCGCGGTTCCTGGCGACGGTGCAGGCGCAGCGCGCCTTCCAGCTCTCGCTCATTCGGCAGGTCGTCTCCGCGTACCTGTTCTCGCTGGAGGCGACGGAGGGCATCCGGCTTGCCGAGGCGACCCTGGAGAGCCGGCGCGAGGCGGTCCGGATCGCGAAGGTGCGGATGGAGTCCGGCGTCACCTCGGCGCTGGACTACTATCAGGCCGAGTCGCTGCTGAGCCAGGCCGAGGCGGCGCTGGCTGGTGAGCGATTGAACCTGGCGCGCGACAACAACCTCCTGCAGGTGCTCGTGGGCGGACCGGTGGCCGCTCCGCTGCCCGCGGGACTCCCGCTGGCGCGGCAGATGAGCGTGGTGCCGCTCGCGGCCGGGCTGCCGTCGGAGCTGATGTTGTATCGTCCAGACGTCATGGCCGCGGAGGAGCGGCTGCGCGCCGCGGAGGCGAACATCGGCGCGGCCCGCGCGGCGTTCTTTCCGTCGATCTCCCTGACCGGCGTGCTCGGGTTCGCGTCGAAGGACCTCGGCTCGCTCTTCGGGAGCGACGGCTACACGTGGAGCGTCGGTCCGTCGGCGACCCTGCCGATCTTCAACCGCGGCCGGCTGCAGGGCAATCGCGACGTGGCGGAGGCGCGACGCGACATCGCCGTGGCGGACTACGAGCGCACCGTTCAGGGCGCATTCCAGGAGGTGGCGGACGCGCTCGCCGGCCGTCGTCACCTCGCCGATCAGGTCGCGGCGCAGGAGCGCGGCACCTTCGCGCAGCGGCAGATCGCCGCCCTGGCCCAGACACGCTATCGCGAAGGCGTCGTGGGCTACATCGAGGTGCTCGACGCCGAACGGAATCTCTTCGCGGCCGAGCAGGCGCTGCTCCGGTTGCGGCGCGCCGAAGCCGACAACCTCGTGGCGCTGTACGTGGCGCTGGGCGGCGGGATCATCGAGGCCCGGTGAGGGCGACGGGGGCCGCGTGGTGGCCCGAACGAGGCCATTTCCGGCAATCAGGATCCGGAAGGCGCCAGGCTAGGTTCGCGGCCAGTACATGATGATGGCCGCCCCGGCCACGCAGAGCATGGCGCCGGCAACGTCCGGGACATCCGGACGTCGCCCATCCAGGGCCCAGCCCCATACGAGGGACAGGGCGATGAAGATGCCTCCGTAGGCGGCATACACCCGGCTGAAGTCTGCGGGCTGGTAGGTGGCCACTATGCCGTATCCGGCGAGCAGCACCATGCCGACCATTCCCCGGGTGACGCTGTGGCCATGGCGTATCCACTGCCATACCAGATACCCCCCGCCGATCTCCAGCAGGCCGGCGAACACGAACAGGAACACCGATCGGAGCGTTGTCGGAATCATTGTGCTCGGAGTCCTCGATGAGATGCTGGTGTCGATCAGTCGTTCGACTCCGACTGCACTCCCTTCCGCTCGCGTGCGTGACTGGGCGACGCTTACCAGCGAAGGGGCAATTCATCCTGCGCTGACGGATAGATAAGCGCCCGACGCGGTCCGAGCGACATCCGCGACGAGGACCTTGCTGCTCGGCCGAGCCGGGCATCACCGTCACTGGGGCCCGTCGCCATCGGAGCGACGGGAGCCTGCACAAGGCCTGCCGGACGGAGCGAGGCGGCACGAGCAAGCAGAGGCGACCTTCACAGGAACCGGCGGCGTCCAGCCTCGAAGGTGAGTGGTCTACGCGTTCAGACCTCGCGCTACCACGTGATCGCCCGGAGGACGGCCAGGCCACTCGACTACCGAACCGATCGATCCGGCCTGCAAACGGTCTTGGTGGCTGCGCGGTGCCCCCCGGGTGCACCCCCCCGACGCACGCGCAGACCTGCGAAATGCGTTGATTCCGGCCGTGCGGAAGTGCATGATCCCTGACGGCGTCGACGAACGACGCCGCCGGCGCATGCACCGCGGATGACTCCCAGGCGGAGACCCTGGACCAGCCATCGGATGACGAGCAGGAGTTCACTTCGCTTCCATTGAAGCAGTTCGCAAGCGTTGGCATGGGCCTGGTCATCAAGGCGCCTGCGTCCTGGGAGCAAGCCGGCACCGAGAAGGCGTTCCAGTTGCAGGACCTCTAGACCGACCTCCAGTTCACTGCCACCGCGTACGCGAATCCCGAAATCGACCTCGCGCAGTGGGCCGCGCTGCGCCTCCTGCGCGGCGTGAACGAGCAGATGCCGGAGATGCGTCCGATCCGCGCGCCCTATCCCTTGAGCCGTTCGCAGTGGGAAGGGTACGTCGGCGAGTACGAGGGAACGTTTCCCGGCGGAACGACGATCAAGCGGTACCTGGTGCTTGCCCTGCTCGCGCGCGGCATGGTCGTCTCGGGGACATTCAACGGCAGCTCCGCGGCGTTCGAGTCGCAGTACAGGCTCTTTCGCTGGCTCCTGCAGAACACGCTGGATTCCCACGAGGTGCGGAACATCGACACGCGATGAGGTGGGCCAGCGGGTTCACCCATGTCGGCCTGGACTGCTTTCCATTCTGACCGATCGCGCAGTACATGTTCGCAACTCAGCACACTTCAGCGTGATGACGACTCTTCTCCTGCGTTACCGGGATGGCCAGCCAACCGCCGTCGGCGACGCGGTGCTCTCGCCGGAACTCGTGCCGTGCCGCGTCGTCGGCCTCCCCGGCGACAATCCACCGGTCGCGCTGGTGGAGGATGGGGTGAGCGGGGGCAGGCGGGCAGTACACGACCTGTCCACGTATGGGCTGGTCGCCCGGGACTCGACGGATTTCATGCGGGCCGGTGTGGACATGCTGCTGCAACGCGCGCTCGCCGGTGAGGGCGACGCCCAGTACGCGCTCGGCAGCCTCCACACTGAAGGCGCGGGCGTAGAGCAGAGCTACGAGAAGGCGGCGGGCTGGTTCCTCAAGGCCGCGAGCCAGGGAGACGCGACCGCGCAGAGCTGGATCGGCTGGATGCAGGCGAACGGCAAGGGCCTGGCGCGCGACGAGAAGCAGGCGACGGCCTGGTATACGAAGGCGGCGGCGGGCGGCGACGTCGTCGCGCAATATCAGCTTGGCTGCCGTCATGAGCAGGGACTCGGCACCCCCGTGGACCTCACGCAGGCCGCGCGCTGGTACCGCGCCGCCGCCGAACAGGATTTCGCGCCCGCGATCTGCAATCTCGCCGACAAGTTCGAGCGTGGCGCGGGCGTTCCGCAGAACTACGCCGCCGCGTTCGACCTCTACTCGCGCGCCGCCGGACGCAACGTCGCCGCCGCGATGCAGGGGCTCGGCAACCTGCACAAGCACGGGCGCGGCATCCCGGTCAACCTGCCGATGGCCGAGGCGTGGTACCGGAAGGCTCGCGAGCACGGGTATCCGGCGAGCGACACGTCGAAGCACTAGGCTCGCTTCTTCGCTCGACTGCTTCCGTCGTCCGCGGTCTCCTCTCGCTCCTTCCCGCCGGGCTCCGCAGCGCGTGGTCGCGCACCTCGGACCGGGCAACGCCAACGGCGTGGCTACCCGCGTGGCGCATCGATCGCGCGGCCTGCGTCGGTTAGCTTCAGCACGTCTGCTCCGTCTCACCTGCCATCTCGACTCCGACCGCCACCACGCATGAAGAAGATCGGCTTCCTCTCCTTTGGTCACTGGAGCGCATCGCCGCACTCCGCGGTGCGGTCCGCGCGCGATGTCCTGCAGCAGTCGATCGAGCTGGCTGTGGCGGCGGAGGAGCTCGGTGCGGACGGCGCCTACTTTCGCGTGCATCACTTTGCCCGGCAGCTCGCGTCGCCCTTCCCGTTGCTCGCGGCCATCGGGGCCAGGACGAGCCGCATCGAGATCGGGACGGGCGTCATCGACATGCGGTACGAGAATCCGTTCTACATGGTCGAGGACGCGGGCGCGGCCGACCTCATCAGCGGCGGCCGCCTGCAGCTCGGGATCAGCCGCGGCTCACCCGAGCAGGTCGTCGAGGGGTGGCGTCACTTCGGATATGTGCCGCCAGAAGGCGGCACGGACGTGGACCTGGGCCGGCGCCATGCCGAGGTCTTTCTCGAGCTGTTGAAGGGGGAAGGGTTCGCGCGCCCCAGCCCGAGGCCGATGTTTCCGAATCCGCCCGGCCTGCTCCGGCTGGAGCCGCACTCGCCCGGGCTGCGCGAGCGCATCTGGTGGGGCTCGTCGTCCGACGCCACGGCGACCTGGGCTGCGCAGCATGGGATGAACCTGCAGAGCTCCACGCTCAAGGCGGATGAGTCGGGCGAGCCCTTCCACGTCCAGCAGGCTCGCCAGATCCGCGTCTTCCGGCAGGCGTGGGCCGACGCCGGACATGCGCGCGAGCCGCGGGTCTCGGTATCCCGATCGATCTTCGCGTTGATGAACGACCGCGACCGCGCGTGGTTCGGCCGAGACGAGAGCAGCGACCAGATCGGGGTGATCGACAACATGCGGGCAGTCTTCGGGCGGTCGTACGCCGCCGAACCCGAGATCCTGATCGCACAGTTGCGCGAGGACGAGGCCATCGCCGAAGCCGATACGCTGCTCCTGACGGTGCCCAACACGCTCGGCGTCGAGTACAATGCGCACGTGATCGAATCGATCCTCACCCACGTGGCACCTGCGCTGGGCTGGCGGTAGGCGCGCCGGGGGACGCAGCTCCACGCGCCGCGCTGAGCGACGACTCGGCGCGCTCCGGGGGCTGGGCTGTTTGGCGTACGCGAATTCTGCGAATGGGTAGCGAATCGCCGCGATCAGGCTGTCTGGAGGGTGCGCCTCGGCCGGCCACTACGCAGACCCGGCCTGGCGCACCCCCAAACTTCTGCCGTTGCTCAGCACCGCGAACACTCGCAGCCCATTCGTGAAGATTCGCGTACGCAAGCAGCCCAGTCCCGCGGCGCCCCCGAACTGGTGCTTCGCTCGTACGCGAGTCGTCGCGAATGGCGTGCGGGCGCAGACGACTCCGTTCCAGAACGATCGACCCGGCTTGGAAAAGCAGTTGGTGGACCTTCGGTGGGGCCCCGCGTCTACCGACGCCTCAAAGGCTGCCCGCGATTCCGCGGATCATCGCGCAGCGCAGGGCACGCTCGCAGCGCGCGTCAGGAGGGCCGATGTCTTCTCGAGATGCTCACTCGCCATCGCTACTCCGGGCCCGACCCGGCGATCTCGCGACGCGACAGCGGTAGTGCGTGCGGCACGGCAGGACGCACCCTGATGCTCAGACGAGCTCGGGCGCCGTGACGGGTCGCAGCATCACGTCGACGGCGAGCCACACGACCTTCGACACCGGGTACAGGACAACCATGCAGACGGCGAGAAGGATCGGCAGGACGTATTGCAGCATGTCCCACGGGATGGTGGGGCCGGAGAAGGCGATGATGGCGAGGAGCGCAGCCACGAACAGGCTCGTGCCCATCATGAAGTTGAAGAACATCGCCCCCATGAAGTAGTTCTCCTCGCTCCGCTCGAACCGGAAGTTGCATTCGGCGCAGCGGTCGTTGACCCCAGCGCGGCGGTTGAGCACGTGTCCGCCACCGCAGTGGGGGCACCGAAGGCGCAGGACGCGCACCAGGATGCGGAGGGCCAGTCCGGTGCTCGGCATGTCGAGCGGCGAGTCGGTCGTTCGCGGCGTACCGGGAGCGGCCGGGCCGGGGTTGTGAACTCGTGAGGCCATGAGCGTCTCGAACCTCGCTGGGAGTGCAGAGGGTGGCGGCTAGGTCGGCGGTCCCGGATCCCTCGAGGGTCGAAGCCGGCACGGCGAGGTGTTCATTGGCCGAACGTTCACTAATATCCGTGCTGCGTGTTGAACGCCAGTTCGTCGACCATCTCGGTCCCAGGCGGCGTCGTGGAGCAACCAGGCGCGGGTCAGGCGGCGCGCGCGCCCAGTTGGCCGACGAGCGCGTTCGCGGCGAGCAGGAAGTCGTCGATGTCGAAGTCCGCCGGCGCGAGCATCGACTGCACTGCGCAGCCCTTGATGAAGCTGACCGCCACCGCCGCCAGCCCCTCGGGCGTCACGTCGGCGAAGCGCTCCTGCTCGGTGCGCAGCACCTCTTCAGCAATCGGGCGGAACGCTTCCCGGTAGCGGTCGAGCTCCGCCTGCATCCTTCGGTTGATCTCCCGGTGCCGGAAGCCCTGGGTCCAGAACTCGAAGAAGAGGCGGATCCGGCGTGGCTCGCTCGCCAGCCGGTGCATCTCCCGCTGGAGCAATGCCAGCAGGCGGTCCAGCGGCGCCGCGATGGCAGCGATGTCTTCAGTCATGTGCAGGACCGTAGTGGTGGCCAGGACGTAGTCGAGGAGCGCGATGAGCAACTGCTCCTTCGACTTGAAGTGGAAGAGGACGAGCCCGGCGCTCAGTCCGGCCTTCGCTGCCACCATCCTCACGGTGACGGCCTCGAGCCCTGTTCGGGAGGCGACGTCGTACGCGGCTCGGAGGATCTGTCCGCGACGCTCTGCTTCGGATGCTTTCTGACCCGGCATGCCACACACCCCCATTGATCGTGCGTTCAATTCCAAGCTAGGCGCGCTGCGCGTACCCCGCAACGCTCACGCGCGCCCCTCGATCACGGCGACGCGCTCCAGAATCAGGGTCGCGCCCGCTCCCTTTCGCAGCAGCCGGCACAGCGAGTCGTCGCGCAACGCCGCGCCAAGCCGAGCGAGCACCTGCAGATGGGTTGTGGCTGACGGGCCCATGACGAAGAAGAGCCCATGCACGCGCTGACCGTCCGGCGCACCGAAGTCGACCGACCGTTCGAGCAGGCAGAGTGTCACCGACGGTTCACGCTGCTCCACCGCGGCGCCTGCGCGAAGATGAGGCACCGCGAGTCCGTCACCGATGGCGGTAGAGCCAAGGTCCTCGCGCGCCATGAGCTCGCGCAGCATGTCGGTGCGCTGGCAGGAGGACAACCCAGGCACGCGTGCGGCGAGATCGCTGAGCGCGTCGTCGCGGCAGCGTGGCTGCAGTCTCGTGTAGATGCCGCCCGCACGCAGCAGGTCGTACAGCGCCGGCGCCCTGCCAGCCGCGCGCGCCTTCAGGCCCACGTTCTGAGACGTTCGCAGCTGCGTCGGCATGGTCTCAGGCACCGAGGCGGGCAGGGCCGATGGCCGCGGCTTGGCGCCGACCATCGGGGACGGATCTCCAATGAGCGTGCATGCAAGCGCGATCGTCGGTCGTGCGCTGGAGGTGCCGGGCGTCATGATGATCTCGGAGGGACGCGAGCGAACCGGAGGTGCGGTTCCATTGACCTTACGTTCAATCATATCTACGTTGAACAACGGTTCAACGTCAAGAGCCTTCGTCTTCCGGCTCCCGGCGCAGACAACCTCCCACCTTCGTCGCCGCGCCCCGGAGCCCGTCCGTGCTCGTTCCGAAGCTCTTCACCAGCATCCAGAACTACAACCGACCAGCGTTCCTGAAGGACCTGACCGCCGGCATGCACGTCGGCGTCGTAGCCCTGCCCCTCAGCATCGCGTTCGCGGCGGCGAGCGGAGTCGCGCCCAACCGCGGGCTCATCACCGCCGTCATCGCAGGACTCATCGTCTCGCTCCTCGGCGGGTCACGCGTCCAGATTGCCGGACCGACCGGGGCGCTCGTGGTGGTCGTGTATGCGACGGTCCACCGGTTCGGACCTGAAGGCCTCGCGATGGCGACGCTGATGGCGGGGGTCATCCTCATCGCCCTGGGGCTGTCACGACTCGGCTCCGCGATCAAGTTCATCCCGTTTCCAGTCACGGCGGGGTTCACGAGCGGGATCGCGGTTCTCATCTTCTCGAGCCAGGTCAAGGACTTGCTTGGCCTGCGGATGGGCGACGTGCCCCCCGGGTTTGTTGCGCAGTGGCGTGGCTACCTCCACACCCCATCCGTGGATGTCCCCACCGCGCTGCTTGGTGCCTGCTCCCTGCTGCTCATCGTCGTCCTGACGCGAGTGAGCCGGCGCATCCCGGGGTTCGTGGTGGCACTGCTGCTCGGCACACTCGCCGTCCGGCTGCTGCATCTGCCCATCCAGACCATCGGAAGCCGCTTCGGCGCGCTCCACGCCGGGTTCCCGATTCCGTCGCTCCGCGCCGCGAATCTCGACCTGATGCTCGCCCTCGTGCCCTCGGCGTTCACGATCGCCCTGCTCTGCGCCGTGAGCTCCCTGCTCTCCGCCGTCGTCACGGACGGCATGACGGGCGGACGCCACCGGTCCAACATGGAGCTCGTCGCCCAGGGAGTGGCGAACGTCGTCTCGCCCCTGTTCGGCGGAATGCCGGCCGCCGGGGCGATCGCTCGCACCGCAACGAACGTGAAGAGTGGCGCGCGCACCCCGGTCTCCGGGATCGTTCATGCATTGACGCTCCTCGCGATCATGGCGGTCTTCGGGCGGTGGACCGGCCACATCCCCCTGGCGACGCTGGCCGCGATCCTGGTCGTGGTCGCGTACAACATGAGCGAATGGCGCACGCTGGTCGCCGAGCTGACCGCACCGAGGAGCGACGTCTTCGTGCTGGTTGTCACGCTGCTGCTGACCGTGCTGGTCGACCTGTCGGTGGCAATCGAGGTCGGACTCGTTGCGGCCTCCCTGCTGTTCATGCGGCGCATGGCGGAGGTCACGAACGTCAGCGCGGTCACGGGAGAGCTCCGCGACCAGGCGGACCGCTCCGCACTCGATCCAAACGCAGTCGCCCGGCGCTCGATTCCCGAGGACGTCGAGGTATTCGAGGTGAACGGCCCGTTCTTCTTTGGCGCGGTGGAAGCGTTCAAGGACACCCTCGGTCGCATCGCTGAGCCCCCGGCCGTCCTCATCATCCGGATGCGGCACGTTCCCGCAATCGACTCGAGCGGGCTGCACGCGCTGACGGACGTCGTGCGGCGTGCGCGCCACGACGGGTCAATCGTGCTCCTTTCCGACGTGCACACGCAGCCGCTGCTCGCACTGAGCCGGTCGGCCGCCCTCGACGAGATCGGTGATGAAAACGTCTTCGGCAATCTGGACGACGCTCTGACCCGCGCGCGTGACGCCCTCGGACTGCCTGTGGTGGCCCGCCCAGCGTGTGCCCTGCCAACGGTTGCGCGCGAGACACTCGGGACACCGATGCGTCTCGTGCCCTCTGGCCCAGCGCGCGCTGGGGGGAGGCGCTGAGCGATGACGCTACCAGTCGGTGCGCGCGGGACGCGCGTCGTCCCCGGCCAATCCGGCCGATCCTTCACGTGCTGGGCGCGGGTCTACCCTCTCTCCACCACTGCACATGACTCCCATCGCCATCACATCGCGCACCCCTGCCCCGACGGACGCATCCGTGAGTCACGGCAGCGCCGTCGCTCGCCTCTCCATCGACCAGGTGCGTGACATCAGCGGCTGGTTGACCTCCACCCTGACGGCGTGCGACGCGGAGTTCATCGTGCTGCTCGTGCCTGCCGGCACAGGGGAGTTCGAAGTGGTCGCGTCTGCCGGCGAGGCGCCGGTGCCTGCGGTCGGCGTGCGCGTCGGCGGAGGCGAGGGCTCCCTCTGCGGCTACGCGACCGTGCACTCCGGCACGATCCTCTTCGATGACATCGGGGCGACCGAGCGCTTCCGAGGGGCGCACATGGCGACCGAATGCGGGGCCATCAGCAGCATGGTGGTAGCCCTGCGACGGAAGGACACCATCACGGGGGTGCTGAGCGTGCACGCCCGCCGGCCCCGCGCGTTCACGGGCAAGGCAGCGGGTCGGCTGGAGCAGGTCGCGGACAGCATCGCGGTCCGGCTGACGTATGCATGATCGCGAGGCCCCTCGCGACGTCGGTCGCTTCGGGTC
This sequence comes from Gemmatimonadota bacterium, assembly GCA_028287225.1. GTDB lineage: Bacteria > Gemmatimonadota > Gemmatimonadetes > Gemmatimonadales > Gemmatimonadaceae > AG11. The sequence continues at coordinate 14,850 of JAQBPZ010000336.1, read as the reverse complement.
TCTCGACCATCGCACCCACAGGAAGCGGCCTCCCGGCTGACGCCTTCACTCCGCGTCGGGGCCTTCCTGGACTGGCTGGCTGAAGGCGCCCGCCGGCCCGGCGTTCACTGCGGCAATTCGCCAGCACAGTCGGGAGGAACAGCGCTCCGGACACTCGTGGCTTCCGCGTGGTGTCTCCTGCCGCGGTGTTCCCGCATGATCGCCGTGTGCGTGGCGGCCGGCGGTCAGGCGATGCCTGAGTGCGGGGCGGCCGACGGCCCCGCACCTTTCCCCGCAACCCATGGTCACGAGGAACGGCCAGGCGGCCGCTTCCCCCAGCGAGGCGAACGGGCGGCAATCCGGAGGGCCAATGCGTCCCGCATGACGAGGATGCCATGCCGATGGCATCACCGCCTCGGCCTCCCGGAGCCGGACATTGCCTGATCCATCGCCCGGCTTGGCGGCACCTGGAATGGAGAGTATTGGGGAGCGGCGTCAGGGCGTCGCGGCAGCCTCGCGTTCTACCTTCCCAGCGGCACGGACAGCCTGGCGGGCGACGTGATGATGCTGGATGCAGCCGGCATGCAGCTCCAGCCCGCGGAGCCGGCCGACGTCCACCGCATGCACGTGCACGGCCCGCAGTTGCTGCGCGTCGATCTGGTGGTCGCCTATCGGGACAGCATCCGTGGAGTGCTCGAGCCGTACATCGCGCCCGACTGTCGTTGCACGGTGTCCACGACGTTCACCGGCCAGGTCACCGGCAACGTGCTCGAGGGGATCTTCGAGACACGTAGCTCGTCCGACCTGCTCGGTGTCGGACGCTGGCGCGTCACCCGCACCGGATCGACGCCGCGGTGACCGCTGCCTCCCGCCAAGCGCACGCGCACGGGATGCGCGCGTCGCGCCCCGGCGTCGTCAGGCGTCTCCCGACAGCGTGCCGACACGCCGAGCCGCACTGTCGGCCCGGACCTCGGATGGCGCGTGGCGGAAGTGGTGCCGGGCCGCGCCATCGTCCTGGAGCGGTGGGGCGCGTTCGTGCTGACACCGGTCGACGCCAACACCACGCGCCTGCACATCCGCCTGCGCGGCGAAGGGGTTCCCTCACTGGGCGGCAGCCTCCTCGCTCCGTTCGAGCTGTTCGCATTCGAGCCCGCGCACTTCATCATGGAGCGCGGCATGCTGCGCGGCATCCGGCAACGTGCGGAGCGGCAGGTCCAGCGAGCCGCGGGAGATTAGCAGGCAGCGCGGCGACCGTTCCCGACATTCACCTGTTCACATGGAGATCCATGTTCACCAACGTGGGGCCACCTGATCGCTGGCTGCGGGTTTCTCTCGGCGCCGCTCTGCTCTGCCTCGTGTTCTACGGACCGCACACTCCATGGGGCTGGCTCGGCATCCTGCCACTCGCCTCCGGATTGGTCGGCTGTTGCCCGCTCTACCGCATGACGGGGAAGATCACACAGAACGCGGACGCCGGATGTTCGTGACAGGCAGCCGCCGTGCCAGCGCTTGCGGCGCGTGCTCCGGGTGGAGTGAAGCACAGGAGGCCCGGGCAATGCGCCCGGGCCTCCTGTCGTGGTTCCCTGGTTGCGCTGACCGTCACCTCTGCCGGCCCACTGCAAGGTGGATCGGCAGCGTGATCGTCAACTGCCTACCAGGCTGGCTGCGTGATCGCGTTCATCTGGAGGGTGACCGCCGTCTGTGCGAGGAGCCTGCCATTCACCGACGCTCCGGTCTTCACCGCGACGAGCGTCTTTGCGAGCACGACTCCCTCCAAGTGCGCCGTCGTCCCGATGCTCACCGCGCCGGCGACCTGCCAGAAGATGTTTTTGGCCTGCGCGCCACCGGTCAGCGTGATGCGGGCAGCGTTGGCTTGATCGAGCGTTCCGGCTACCTGGAAGATCCAGACGTCGTTCGGGCCCCCGGCGAGTGTGACGTCGTTCGAGATCAGAAGGCCAGTGCCCCACTTGTAGAGCCCGGGTGTGATCGTCAGCCCGCCAATTTCTCCAGCACCCAGCTCGGTGACGCTCGGCGACTGCCGTCCCTCGGCGTCGAGGTACGCGGTCTCCATGTCTCCCACTGCCGCCGTCAGGGTTGTCGCGTCGTTGATCGCGCACGCGGGACCTGCCGCGTCGACCACGAACACCTTCCCCGTCACTTCGTCGCACGAAAGCAGGAGCGCCGCACCCGTGATCGGGCTGGTGCCGACATCGCCCTTCACGGCGGACGCGTACACGTCGGTGATGCCGGTCTTGCTCAGGATGGCAAACGTGCCCGCCGTGCCGAGCCTCACTGGCGCGGGGCCGATGCCGAGCTGCATCAACCCTTCGCTCGCGAGGGGTGACGCGGGCGAGGTGAGACCCGTCGGCGCATCTGCCGCGCAGGCCGCAACGGCCAGCAGCGAACCGACGCCGAGTGCGGACGTGAACAGACCCTTGCGGAACGTGTGGAGCGTGGAGCGGGTGATCTGTGCTGCGTACATGTGAACTCCTGGTATTCAACCAGTATTGATCGTTCCCCGAAGGGGAATCGTCCGCTGGCCAACGGCGGACGCGCCACCGAGCACGGCAAGACGGTGTCCACATATGCCGCTTGCAGCAACAAAGTGCGAATTCGCCAGGAATTCGTCATATAGCCCCCCCATGCATCCGCTCCGGCAGTCCGTGTGACCTCACCGTGCGCAGGCCAGCACGTTGCGTCTGATCTCCCGCGTGCCACGCGTGCCCGCTGGCCGCTACAGCGGAGCTCCGCCGGTGTCAGTAGTTTGCCTGACAACGTCCGCTCCCTCTCCCGACTTCCCGGAACTGACTGGCGACGTACCCTTCAATCAGGGGTAGAGCGCCGACGATCAGATGACGGGGACAATCATGGCCGATGGGAGAGACATCATCCACGGCGATGCCGACATCCCGCACGGGACCCTGTCGGAGATCGGGGGTGCGCTCGCCTCGCGCCCCTGCGCGCGCCGAGGCGTCCCTGCGCGGATCGGGACGATCCGCGTCGTGCTGGTGGACGATCATGAGCTGGTTCGCGCCGGCTTGCGGTCGCTGCTGCACGGCAACCCGGAGATCACGGTCGTGGCCGAAGCGTCCGACGGGGCTGGTGCGATCGAGGCGGTCCTTCGTTCCCGCCCGGACGTCGTCGTCATGGACCTCGACATGCCGAACGGCGACGGGCTCACGACGACGGGTGCGCTCATCGAACGGATGCCGGGGCTGCACGTGCTCATCGTTTCCATGTACACGGAGCGGGAGCGGCTGCTCGCCGTCCTGGCGGCCGGCGCGCGCGGCTACCTGGCCAAGTCCGGCGCGGAACGTGAGCTCGTCGAGGCGATACGGGTGGTTGCGTCCGGCGAGGTCTATCTCCGTCCGGCCATCAGTGCGGCGCTGGCGCGCGAGCACGTCGCGCCCCCCGCTGCTCGTCAGGATGCACGGGCGCGACTCGGCCCGCTCAGCGGCCGCGAGCAGACCGTGGTGGCGCTGACCGCTCAAGGCTTCAACGGGCCCGCGGTCGGACGGCAGCTCGGTATCACCGCCAAGACCGTCGATACCTACAAGCAGCGCATCGAGGAGAAGCTCGGCCTCCGCCACCGGACGGAGTACGTCCTGTTCGCCTTGCAGGCGGAGCTGCTCGGTTCGTATGTGCTGCACGACGCCGTGCGGCGACGCATGCGTCTCGAGCGCCACGTTGTTGGTGATGCCCTGCGCTCCCGTGAGGTAGTGCACGGCGCGCTCGGCCGCGTTCCGCTCGTACTGACAGTCGACCGTGCCCTCGAGCGTCTCCCAGCCCTTGTCCACCCGCGCCTGGAACCTGTCACTCGGGACCTCGATGTCCCAGTTCAGCGCGGTCACCACCTGATGCGCCAGCTCGGCGTCCGAGTGACGGAACATTCGGATCCGACGACCTGGGCAGCGCTGCTCGAGGGCTTCACCGAGCGGAACCATGGACGCCGGTCCATCGTGGAAGTCCACGATGCCACGCCGGGGGTGCAGATCGTGGAGTCGGGCTACGCCTTGCAGGGCGCCGCGTACGATCATCACGACCGCGCGATCTCCCTGATGCTCGGTGATGGCAGGACCACGCACATGACGCGGACGATCACGGGCATCGCGTCCATTGCGCTGCACGCCGACTCGGTGGGGCACGATGCTGCGCTGCGCATCGCCAACGATCGCGGACAGACGCTGCTCACCTTCGTGCCGACGGGGCATTCCTGCGGTGACGCGCGTCCAGCAGGCCGGCGCCTTGCCATAGCGATGCATGGCTGCCGAGTGCAGTCCTCTGCGCCCTCGCTGTTCCCTCTGCGTCCAGAGCTGCGCTCTTGCTCGCGCCCGGCACGACGCAAGGACTGGCTGGCGATGGCAGTCGGCCGGCGCATGACGATGTCGGGAGATCTCCTCGCCGAGGCGGGTATTCCTCCTCTCCGTTCGTCGCGGTTGCATCCATAGCTTCCACAGGATGAAGCGTCCACTCCGATTGCTCGAGCGCAACCCGTGACGGTACCGCTGGTAGCGGCCGGTGATGGCCGCACTGGCATGGGCGAGCCGAGGCTGGCGGCGCATGCGCCGTGGTGGCGCGAGCTCGTACTGCCGGTGAGTGCTGTGGCATTCCTGCTCGCGGGCGCCGCGTTCTGGGCGCTGACTCACACGAGCCGGTCGCCAGGATCCGCGGCGCTGGCTGCCCGCGTCTGGTACGTCGGCCTGCTCATCACAGGGTTGCCGGTACTCCTGGCGGGGACGAAGCAGGCGCTGCGAGGCCATTTCGCCACGGATCTCGTCGCGTCGCTGTCGGTACTCGGTGCACTGCTGCTCGCCGAGCCGCTGGCCGGCCTCGTGATCGTGGTGATGCAGAGCGGCGGCGAAGCGCTCGAGCGCATCGCGGAGGGCCGCGCGTCCGCGGCGGTGCGCGAGCTGGAAGCGGCCTCGCCACGCGTCGCGCATCGCCTTCGGGCCGGGGTGGTGGAGGACGTCGCGGTGGACCTCGTGGCGGTGGGCGACGAGTTGCTGGTTCGCCCCGGGGAGATGATTCCCTGCGACGTCGTCGTCCGGAGCGGACGCTCGCCCGTGGATGTCTCACGGCTCACGGGTGAGCCGCTGCCGGTCGACGCCGTACCGGGAACGGTGCTGTCGAGTGGCAGCGCCAACGGGGATGCGCCCCTGACGGTGCAGGCCACCGCGCTCGCACGCGAGAGCCAGTACGCTCGCATCGTGGAGCTCGTCCGGTCGGCGCAGGCGACGAAGGCGCCGCTCCAGCGCCTCGCCGATCGCTATGCCGTGTGGTTCACGCCGGTCACGCTGACCGTGTGCGCCATCGCCTGGTACTGGAGCGGCGACCCGCGACGCGCCCTCGCCGTGCTCGTCGTCGCCACCCCCTGCCCACTCATTCTCGCGACCCCCATTGCGCTCATCGGCGGCATCAATCGCGCGGCCCGCCGACAGATCATCATTCGGAACGGCGGAGCGCTCGAGCGGCTCGCTGCCGCGACGATGGCGGTGTTCGACAAGACGGGGACGCTGACTCTCGGACGCCCCGCCGTCGCGCAGCTCACCGCGCTCTCCACATGGGACGAGCGTGCGCTGCTGCGCTACGCGGGGGCGGTGGAGCGCGATGCGGCACATCTGCTGGCGCGGTCATTCTGCGCCGAGGCGTCGGCTCGTCTCCAGCAGACGGGCGACGTCCTTCCGCCGGCGACGTCGGTGACGGAGACGTCTGGCCGGGGTGCCGCCGGCGTCGTCGAGGGACACCACGTGGCCGTCGGCGCGTGGAGCTACGTCATCGAGCGGGTGACCGCGGCCCCGGAGGTATTGGCCAGTCGGCAGGCGGCCGACCAGGCCACGCCGGGTCTCCGGGCGTACATCGCGATCGACGGCGCGATCGCCGGCGTCGTGGATTTTGCCGACCGGCTGCGTGATGACGCCATCGGCGTGATGACGGCGCTCGATACGCTCGGTGTGCATCGCCGCGTGCTGCTCTCGGGCGATCAACCGGCAAACGTGGACGCGATAGCGCTCCAGGTCGGATTCACCGAGGCGCACGGCGAGTTTCACCCTGCCGACAAGGCGCGCTTCATCGAAGCGTTGGTGCACACAGGCGACGTGGTGCTGATGGTGGGCGACGGGATCAACGACGCGCCCGCACTCACCGCCGCGAGCGTCGGCATCGCGCTGGCGGCACACGGCGGCGGGATCTCGGCCGAGGCGGCAGACATCGTCCTCCTCGCCGATCATCTGGGTCGCGTGCCGGAGGCGATCGCCATCAGTCGGCGAACGATCCGCATCGCACGCCAGAGCATCGTTGTGGGCCTCGGGCTCAGCGTCGTCGCAATGATTGCCGCCGCGCTCGGCTTCCTGCGTCCCGCGCTTGGCGCCGGGCTGCAGGAACTGATCGACGTCGCGGTCATCGTCAATGCGTTGCGGTCGAGCCGAGGCTCGGCCGGGCCCGTCCAGCCTGCCTGACGGGCGAGGGCGCCGAGAAGGCGGTCGACCACCTGCCCGGCGTCACCGATGCGTCGATCGAGAAGCAGGCAGATATCGCGCTCGTGGCCGCGAGCCTTGTCGGCGTCGTCGGTCTGCTCGCGCGGACAAGCCCAGCGCAGCACGGCCGATCCGGCCCGACACACGGACCTGGTGGCCCTCGGCGGACCCTGATCCGCGATGCGAGCAGCGCCGGTCGCAGAGGCTCAGGACGGTCTCACTCCTTCCGAGCAGCGCCGACGGCCTCGACGCGGTAGCGCAACCAGAGCATGTCGTCCGCGCGACGCTCGACCTCCTCCAGTCGGAGCCGCTGCGGTGTTACGCCCTTCTCGGCAACGTCGAAGATGCTCGCCCTCCCCACCGTCCCGTCCACCACCGGTGCGACCAGCAGGCTCACCTCGTCCACGAGGCCGGCGCGAAGAAAGCTCCCGTTGATCCCTCCGCCGCCCTCGAGCATGAGCGTCCGGATGCCCAGGCGCGCCCCGATCTTCTCGAGCGCGAGCGGAAGGTCGACTTCGTCACGGCCGGCAAGGAGGAATGACACCCCACGTGCGCGCAGCATGGCCAGATATTCCTCCGACACGCGGTCAGTGAGCACGACGACCATGTGGTCTCCGGCCACCTCGCCCGACTCCCACACGAGCTTTCCGCGTGGGTCGAGCGCGATGGCGAACGAGCGGTGCTCGCCCGGCGCCACGAAGTCCTCACGCGCGGCGCCGTCGTGCTCCCGCGCAACCTCCGCGTCCGTCCGGGTGCCGGACGCGAAGTGCTGCTCCATCGTCACGCGCCCACAGATCCACGCGTTGGACTCGTAGGTACCGTGCACCTGCTCGTACTGTCGCCTGCCCTCGCTCGACAGCGGCCAGTCCCCGGTGACGATGCGTCCGTCGATCGACGCCATCATGTGGCAGATCACCCGAGGACGTGACGAGCGGGGCTTCATCGTGCTCGCTCCGTTCATTTCATCTCTCCTGTCCTGGCTCGACCGCGCGTCGGCAGTCTCACCAGGGCTGACTGGCTGGGCCAACCGTGAACTCGTTGATGGTCGTGTCCTCCGGCTGGTCGATCGCGAACGCCACGACGCTGGCGATGCGCTCCGGCGAGATCCCGAACTTCTCGTAGATCTTCGTCATCCCCTCGGCCGCGTTCCGGTGGGTGATCGTGTCCAGCAGCTCGGTGTTGATCGCGGCCGGACAGATCGTCGCCGTGCGGATGTTGGTTCCTTCGAGCGCCGATTCCATTCGGAGCACCTCCATGAAGTCACGCACGAACCACCTGGTCCCGCCGCAGATCGCGCCGCCTGGATATGCCTTGAGACCGGCCACCGACGACGTGGCGATCACGTGCCCCGCCTTCTGTGCGATGAACGTCGGCAATACGGAGGCGACGCCGTTCAGCACACCGTTGACGTTGATGTCCACCGTTCGGCGCCACTCGTCGGTCTTGAGCGCCGATAGCGGAGAGTTCGGCATGATGCCGGCATTGAGGAAGATGACGTCGACCCGTCCGAACTCCTGCTTTGCACGGGCGACGATCGCCTCGCTCGCCGCCGGATCGGTGACGTCGAGCTCCTGATGGATGGCCTGTCAACCTGCGTTCCGGATGTCGCTGGCGACCTGCTTCAATCGCTCCGCTCGGCGGGCGCCGAGAACGACCTTCGCGCCCCTGCTCGCCAGGAGCCTCGCGGTCGCTTCGCCGATCCCGGAGGAGGCGCCAGTGATGATAATGACCTTGTCGCTGATCACGGTAGTGTGTGTCTGTTGTGGTATGTGCCGCGCGTCACTCGCGCTCCCCCCGGTACTGCCGCTCGGTGACCTGCTCCAGCCACTCGACCGCCCTGCCGTCCAGTGCCTCCTGGATGGCGACATGCTGCATCGCCGTGTCGGGCGCCGCGCCATGCCAGTGCTTCTCCTCCGGCGCGAAGGACACCACGTCGCCCGGACGGATCTCCTCGACCGCCCCGCCCTCGCGCTGTACGAGCCCACGCCCGAACGTGACGATCAGTGTCTGGCCGAGCGGGTGGGTGTGCCACGCGGTACGCGCACCCGGCTCGAAGGTCACCGCCGCGCCCGCCGCGCGAGCCGGTGCGTTCGCGTCGAACAGCCCGTCAATCCGCACGGTGCCGGTGAACCAGTCCGCCGGCCCCTTGACGGACGGGCGTGAGCCTGCACGCTTGATCTCCATGATCGTTCTCCTCGTTGTGTTCCGCTGGATACTTCACGCGATCGGCAACGCCCTGCCGCGTCACCTTCCGACATCGCGCATCTGCTGTGCAATCAACACCACCTCGGGCATGCGATCTACTTGATGGCGCTTCGTGAAGCCTGAAGCAGCGCTTCACGATGCGTGGAGTGCATCTCGACTCGATGCCGATGCACGGACGGTCACCCGCAGCGGACTGCCTGACCGGCGAACTCCACTTCCGCCGTGGCCGTGGCAACCACCGGACGGCTGCGTCCGGGACGAGTCGAGCCATTTCGCCGGGCCGTCCGCACCGAGAGCGCCGCGACCAGCGCCGAGCCGAGCAGCGCCGCAGCGCTGGCCGCGAAGGTGCTGCGGTACCCTGTCGCGTCGTACAGCACGCCACCAGCGGTCGCGCCGCCGGCAATCGCAAGCTGGATCACCGCAACCATCAGTCCTCCACCAGCCTCCGCGTCGTCCGGCACCACTCGGCTCAACCACGTCCACCATCCCACCGGTGGCGGTGCCGATCAGGCCCCACCACGCGAGCAGAGCTCCAACCACGATCGTGGAATGGCCGAACAACATGAGCGCCAGGGCGACCGCGGCCATCGCAAGCGGCATCGCGATCAGCAGTCGGACGAGGCCGGTGCGCGGCAGCGGTCCGATGAGCCATGTGCCCGCCAGGCCGGCGACGCCGGTGATCAGCAGCATCAGGGAGAGCCCCGAGCCATCGACGCGCGTCACGGTCTCCAGGTTGGGGCGCACATAGGTGAAGAGCGTGAACTGCCCCGGAAAGAAGAGCGCGACGGCGAGCATCCCCACCGTAACGTGAACGCGGCGCAATACCCGGAACACGGCACAGCCCCCGTTTGCCCGCGCCGATGGCATCGGCGGGAGACTCACGCACAGCCAGCCGAACGTGAGTGCCGCCAGCGGTACGACGGCGAAGAAGGCGCCGCGCCATCCGATGAACTGGCCAAGGAAGCTGCCGAGCGGTGCGGCGATGGTTGCCGCGAGCGCATTCCCTCCGTTCAGAACCCCCAGCGCTCGCGGCACGTCCGCACTCGGGACGAGGCGCATCACGGTCGCGGCAGACATCGACCAGAACCCACCGATGGCTGCGCCGACGAGCGCGCGGCCCGCCATGAAGACGCCGACGCTGGGCGCCAGCGTCACGATCACGCCGGACGCCAGCATCAGCAGCGTCAACGCCAGGAGCACGCGCCGCCGGTCGATCCCGCGCGTCGCCGATGCGATGCCGAGGCTCGTCATCAGGGCGAAGAGGCCCGACACGGCGAGGAACGCCGCGATCCTGTCGAACGGGATCTCGTCCAGCCGGTCGTAGAGATCGACGTGACTTGCGTCCCGGATGATGAGCAGCTCCTTCGGCTCGGCCGCCGTCTTGTATGCGTCTTCGCTGAGGTACGCGAGTGCGTTTGATCGCCGGCGAAGAGCAGGATCGGGCGCGGCGGAATCTCCGCGACGTGTCCGAGCCCCTGCCGATTCTGGCCGACGTGGGGTTGGTCGCCCCGCGTGCATGCAATCAACGCGGCACTGCCCCCTCGATCTACTTGACGGTGCTTCATGAGGCGGTAAGCATTACTTCATGATGAACGACAGCCTCGACGGCATGGCCGTGTTCGTCGCAGTCGCCGCTGCCAGGAATTTCCGCGTGGCCGGGGAGCGGCTCGGGGTGAGCGCGTCGGCGGTGAGTCAGGCGCTCCGCAAGCTCGAGGAGCGGCTCGGCGTCACCCTCGTGCACCGTACCAGTCGCAGCGTCGGGCTCTCCGAGGCCGGGACGCGACTGTACGCGGCCGTGCGCCCCGCGCTCCAGGAGGTGGAGGCAGCCATCGCGTCGGTTGGGGAGCTGAGCGACGTGCCGCACGGTACGCTGCGATTAGTGGTGGGGACCGCGGCCGAGCCAGTGCTCACGGGCGCCTTCCTCGCCGATTTTCTGGCCGGGCATCCCCGGGTGAATATCGACCTGGTGGTGAGCGACGCGGTTGGCGACATCGTCGGCCAGGGATACGACGCCGGAATCCAGATCGGCGAGGTGATCGACCGCGACATGATCGCCGTCCCGGTGACGGGGGACATCCGCATGACTGTCGTGGGGTCGCCGGCCTACTTCGCGCGCCACCCGAAGCCGCGGCGCCCGCGCGACCTGGCCGATCACCAGTGCCTGAACTGGCATCCGGCCGCTGGCACGCCGCCCTATCGGTGGGAGTTCACCGAAGACGGCCGGGAGGTGGTCGTCGCGGTGCAGGCGCGCGTACTCTCCACCGACTCAGCGGTGAACATCCGCCTTGCGCGAGCGGGGCTCGGTCTCGCCATCGTGTATGACTACCAGGTGCGCGAGGAGCTCGCCCGCGGCGAGCTCGTGTCCGTGCTGGAGAAGTTCTGCGAGCCGTTCCCGGGCTACTATCTGTTCTACCCACAGCAGCGCCATGCCTCTCCGGCATTGCGGGCGTTCATCGAGTACCTGCGCCGCACACGTCGGGATCGGAAGACACGCGGCTCGACCCCGTCCGCGCCGCGGCGACGAACGTGACGGATCTGGCGATCCCCGGTGGCCCGCGCGACGGATCTAGGCTCTGTCTGGCCGGGGCGCGTCACGCTGCTCCGCGGCCTTCAGCTCGCGGTTGAGGGTCTCGACCAGCTCTGCCGCAGGTACCGGGCGGGCGAGTGTCGCGCCCTGGCCGGCCCACTGCGCGCCGTAGCCGTGCTCCCGGTGCGCCGCCGCGGCTGCATGCAGCGCCTTGCCGGCGTCGTACGCGATGGGGTAGTCGGGCGGCGTCACCGGCGGTGTCCGCGCCGCCAGCGCCTCGCTCAGCGCGGTGAACCGATTGACGAGGCAGCGCGCCGGGCGCCCCGAGATGCCTGCCGTCATGACGGTGTGCGCCGAGTCGCCGGCGAGCAGCGCCGCACGGTAGGCGGGGCTGGCGCTCGACTCCGGGCAGGCCACGAACGCCGTGCCGAGCTGCGCGGCCACCGCGCCGAGCGAGAGCGCGGCGGCGATCCCGGCGCCGTCCATGATCCCCCCCGCCGCGACCACCGGCACGCCGAGGCGCCGCACCAGCAGGCGCACGAGCGCGAACGTGCCGAGTTGCTCGTCACGTGCCGTGGGGTCGAATGCGCCCCGGTGCCCGCCTGCCTCCCACCCCTGCGCCACGACGGCATCCATCCCCGCCGCCTGCGCCGCGCGCCCCTCGGCAAGGCTGGTGACCGAAGCCAGCAGGACCGCGCCGGTCGCGCGCAGCGCCGCAATGGCGTCCGTCTCGGGGAGTCCGAAGTGGAAGCTGACGACCGGTGGTGCCGCCTCGACGAGCGCGGCGCGCATCGCGTCGTCCTCGGTGAAGCTGCGGTAGATCGTCCGTAACGTCGCCGGCGGCTCGGCGCCGTGCGTTCGGAAGGTGGGGGCGAGCGCCGCCAGCCACGCCGCCTCGCGCGCCGCGTCGGTCCGCGCGGGAGCGTGCACGAAGACATTGACGTGGAAGGGGCGCGCGGTCGCCGCCCGCAGCTCGGCGATCATGGCACGGACACCGGCGGCGTCGGCTGCGCCGAGGCCGAGGGCACCGAGCGCCCCCGCGTTCGAGACGGCCGCCGCGAGCGCCGGCGTGGAGAAGCCGGCCATCGGCGCCTGGAAGATGGGGAGCGCGATGCCGAGCCGGGCGAGGAAGGGCGTCATGATTGATGCGCGCTGGCGGTCACAGGAGGGCTCGTCGACGGTGAGAGGAGCCCGCGGAGCAGTCGACAGAGGATGCCGAGCCCGAGGACCCCGAGCTAGTGCGATCCCGTACGATCTGCCCCAGTCGTGCCACGACGCAAAATCGCCGGGGCACGTGGTGGCCCGGAGATCAGATCTCGTATGCTCCCGCGCCTTCTCGGCCTGCCGAGGAGTGGGCGAGAGAAGGCGCAGACAAGCCCAACGCAGAACGGCCGATCCCGTCCGAAACACGGACTTCGTGGACCCTCGGTGGACCCGGACCCGCGATGCCCGATTCGGGGGTGCCATCGTGAGCTTCGAGGACGCCGCAACACGTGAACGTCGCGCGTGTCGTCGCCGACACATTCGGGTCTGGTGAGAGGAAGCGTGGTTGCCCGCGCTGTGCTCGGGGAAACGCCGATTCGGGCCCGATCGTCCACAGCGGTGACGCCGAAGGGCGGTCACGGGCATTCTGCTGTTGCGGACACATCACTCTCTCCTGAAGGTCCCCTCATGCGACTCCGCCCCCTGGCACCGCTCGTCATGGTCACCGTCGCCGCGTGCTCGGACATGAAGCATCCACGGGAGATGGTCGGCACCTGGGTCCAGGACTCCCTTTACGGCGGCGGCATCGTTCGTCGGACCGACACCCTTCGCCTCGGGGGCGACGGCACCGCGCTTCGCTCTGGCAGCATCGCGACTACCGAGGCAGCGACGAACCCGGGCACGCCCGCGGTCTGGGCCGTGGGAGTGAAGTGGGCCTATCGTCCACGCGCCGAAGGGCCGCTCCTCTGTCTCTTCGTGGAGGAGGGGCAGGAGGCTGATTGCCACACGGTACGCATCGCCTCCGCGAGCGTGATTGTCGTGGATGGTAACTCGTACCAGCGACTTCCCGGTCGCTGACTGCCTTCGGATCTGTCCAGCAGGAACACGGGCCGATCTCACTCGACGAAATGCAGGTCGCCCGGTGCCTGTGCGCCGGGGCTCGGCGCGTTGCCTGTATCGACTTCTCGAGGAGCGGGCGACCGGACTCGAACCAGGTTCCAGCCTGGAGCCGGTCGCGCGGGCCGGCTCGCCCTCACAGGTGACTCAAAGGCTACTCAAAGGCACGCCTCGAGGATGTCCAGGCCGTCCCTGGCCGTAGCGCGATCGACGTTGAGCGCCGGGAGCATCAGCAACACGCTCTCCTGGGGGTCGAGGAGCAGTCCGCGCGTGCGACACTTCTTCGCCACGCGCTCGGCGTATGTCTCGTCACGAACGTCCACGGCGATCGCCAGGCCACGCGCGCGGATCTCCGGCTCCTCCGGGAACGCCATCGCGTGAAGACGCTTCACGAAGTAGGCGCTGGTACGGTCCACCTGGCGCAGCAGGCGACGCTGATTCCGCTTGATCCAGAGCAGGTTGGCGATGGCGACGTCCACGCTGAGCGGGTGCCAGCCATAGGTGGAGTAGACGTTGCCGTCCCGCTCGAGGGTTTCGGCAAGATCGTCGCGCACCAGCAGTGCACCGATGCCCGCCGCGCCCCCGGTCGCCGCTTTCGCGATGGTCATCATGTCCGGCTGCACGTCGTAATGCTCGCAGGCGAACAGCTTGCCCGTGCGCCCGAAGCCGGTCGCGACCTCGTCCATGACAACCAGCGTCCCGTAGCGGTGACAGAGCGGAACAATCCCATCCATGAACTCCGTCCCGGGGATCAGCACACCGAGGTTCATCGCGATCGGCTCCATGATCACGGCCGCGACGTCACGGCGCTTGAGGCGCGTCTCGAGGCGGTCGAGCGCGTCACCATCGAGTGGCGGCTTGAGTCGCGCCACGGAGACCACGCGCACCGCGTCGTCGCCGTCGCCGACGCTCAGCGCCCCCAGAGTATTGCCGTGGTAGGCATCCTCGATGGCGACGAACTTCCTGCGGCCGGTGTGCAGCATCGCCGCCTGGAGCGCCAGCTCCACCGCCTCGGATCCTCCCGTGGCGCGGCAGCAGCGGCTCAGTCCATTCGGGGCAAGGCCGACGAGCAGCCGCGCCAGCTCGCGCCAGGGCTCATACGTGTAGTTCGGATAGACGTAGTCGGGGCCATCGAATGCGTGGACACGGCGGCGGAGCGCAGGCCGCGCCCAGCCGAAGTTGCCCACGCACCATCCCATGATGAAGTCGATGTATTTCCGGCCGCGCGCATCGTAGACGTAGTTGCCCCGCGCGCGCGTGACTTCGATCTCGGCGTTGCCGCCGTTCTGCACGAGAAACCGTTTCCGGGGGCGTGGCATCGACGCCGCGGGCTGCATATTCCCTGCCCGCATCGTGGCACTGGCGCGATACCTCGCCGGCACTCACCACGCACCGTCCGTCTTCACGGAGCTCGCATCGAGGAAGTCGGTAGGGATGACCGTGCTCGCGGCGCTGGCCGAGGCCGGAAGCCTCCGGGCTGCCGGTGAGCGGCTGGGCGTGACGGGGGCCGCCGTGAGCCAGGCACTCCGCAAGCTGGAGGAGCGGCTCGGTGTCACGCTCGCGCAG
>JAQBPZ010000311.1 GCA_028287225.1 Gemmatimonadota bacterium | reverse complement strand
CCGTCACCGAAACATTCGGCTGTCGTGCCTACGCGGCGGCACCGTGTACCCCGGCGTCCAGCCGCTCCAAGAACTCGACCGTCGTCAGCGAGACGAAGCTGGCGACGAACTCCGGTCGCCCCGTAATGAGGCGCTGGTAGGAGGCCTCGTCGACGCAAACAATGAGATCACCCCGGGTGCGCGTCATGGCCACATAGGCAACGCGCCGCTCTTCGTCGTCCGCCCCGGCCGCAGGCCACCAGAGTGTCGTGGGGCACTTCTTCGTGCCGCCTCTTCCGCTCGTCGGTGGCGACACGAAGATCGTCACGTCGTGCGTCTCCCCTTTAGCTCCGTGCACGGTGACGACGGGCACGCCGGCGAACGCCGCGCCGGCGATGGCGCCTCGAAGCGATTCAGACACGGGTGTATCGTGTCCTTCCCGCTTCTGCGGCTTGGCCGGGGCATCCGGAACCGCGAGCCCATTGGCGGCGCAGAAATGGGCCGAATGATCAACAGCCAGCTCGCGAGCTGCCAAGTGCCATTCGAGGGTCGTGCCGGTCGTCGGCAGGGAGTTCGCGGCCATCAGCAGTGTGAGCGATGCGTGTCTGAGTGCCGCCGGGTCGACTCCCTTTGCGATCAGCGCATCGGCTGTGAACGCCTCGCCGTCAAGCGCCACGCGCTCCAGCACCGCGCGAGCGCAGGCCAGCGCGGACACCGGGAGCACGGCACAGACGCGCTGACCCGCCAACCTCGGCCGCCGCGATACGTCCACGCCGGCAGCTGTGCTGCACGAGTCGCTCCGCCTGCGGGTCGACCACGACCGGTCGTACGAGCCACCGAATCTGTCCCGGAGTTCGTCGAGCAGCTCCGCGGGGGCAGCCAGCCAGCGGGTGACGCGCCCTTCGCGTGATCTGTGGGGTGACCGGCGTTGGTCACTCACGCTTCTCATGCATTGCCGCCGCCAAGTTCACTATTGACAACCCCTAAGGCTTGTCTTAGTGTACTAGCGAACTAGCACACTGAGACGCACATGCATATCGTATTGGATCCGGGCGATCCCCAGCCGTTGTACCTGCAGATCGTCGACGAGGTGCGTCGCGCATTGGTGCGCCGAACGCTGGTCGCTGGCGATTCCCTTCCTTCTGTCCGGCAACTCGCTGCGGAACTCCGCCTCAATCCCAACACCGTGAGCCAGGCTTACCAGGAGCTCGAGCGGCAAGGCCTCGTCGAAGTCCGGCGCGGCCATGGGACATTTGCCACGGGTGGAGGAGCGAGCGACCGAGATCGTCGCATGCTGGCGCGAGATGTCGCGGCGCGCGCGATCCGGGATGCACACCGAAACGGAGTCGAGGTCGACGAGCTGGTCGAGGCGATTCGCCTTGCCGTGAAATCACATGTACAACGTGAGGCCCGATGAGCGCGTTGCCGACGGTTCTTCCATCAGCGGACCTTGCCATCAGTACCGTGAAGCTGACCAAGCAATACGGTGAGGTCTTCGCGCTTCGCGACGTCGGACTGCAGGTACCTGCGGGAGCGATCTATCTGCTCGTTGGTCCGAACGGCGCGGGTAAGAGCACCACGATCAAGATCCTCATGGACCTGATGCGGGCAACGAGCGGATCCGCGTCGGTCTTCCATATGGAGACGCGGCAGCGTGGCGCCGCCGTGCGCGCAAACATCGGCTACGTGCCCGAGCGCCTCGACTGGGGCTACGGCTGGATGCGCGTCGGCAGGCTGCTCCAGCATCATGCCAGCTACTATCCGCAGTGGGATGCGACCTATGCCGACCGGCTCGTCCGGGAGTTCGACGTCCGGCTCGACCAGCGGATGTCGACCCTCTCGAAGGGGCAGGGGCGGCGTGTCCACCTGCTGATGGCGCTCGCGCACCGCCCGCCGCTCCTCATCCTCGACGAGCCGACGGACGGTCTGGATCCGGTCATGCGCGACGAGACGATCCGCGTGCTGGTGGAGCACCTCGCGGATTCGCCCACCACCGTCCTGTTGTCCACGCACCATGTCTCCGAGGTGGAGTCCCTAGCCGATCACGTCGGTGTGTTGTCCGGCGGCGAGCTTCGCGCCCAGCTGCCGCTCAGCGCACTGCGACAGGGCATTCGGCGGTATCGTGCCGAAATCCCCGCGGGGTGGGACGCACTGTCCACGTTCGGAACGGCGGTCCTTCGGCGCGCGACGACGAAGACGGAGATCGACTGCACGATCTGGGGTCACGAAGGCGACATCATCAATCGGCTCGCGAGCAGCGGCGCCGCCGTGCGCTCAGCGAACGCGCTTTCGCTGGACGAAGCGACGCTTGCCCTCCTCACCAAACCGGCGATCACGCGATGACGACCATTCTGCGAATGCCTACGCATCCGATCGAGAGCGACGAACGTTCGGTCCGACCGCTCAACGCGGGACCACCAGCGCGAGCGGTCATCACGGAGCAGCTGAGGCTAACGGGCCTGCTCCTGCGCGGCGGCGGCGCATTCTTTGGCGTGCTCCTGCTGGGGGCGCTGGTTCTCCCGCTACTCACCCTGTCGGGGTCCGCCGCACGCGCCGGCAGCCCGGGCCTCAACGTGAGCAACCTCACCTTCACCCCCGAGATGAGCGGGCCGATGGTCCTGCTGGCGTTGATCGTGCCCCTCATCGTCTGGCGCGATGAAGAGCCAGCGCGCCGAGACTACCACTGGTTGATGCCGGTGCCGCGCCGGACGCACACCCTGATGCGCGCGTTCGCGGGTTGGTGCTGGACGATGGTCGCGACGCTCGCCTACGTCATCGTGATCGCTATCCTGCCGGTCATCGTCGAGGGCCTCACGGCGGTCGCGCAGCCGTACCATCCCGGGTTCTCGGTGTGGGAATGGCTCGTCCCCTTCGGGGCCGCTACCGTCGCGTACGCCTTAGCCTCGGTCGCCGCCGTCACGGCCCAGCGCCCGTTAGTGTGGGTCTTCGGGAGCCTCGCGATCTACGCCGGCATCGTGCTCATCATGCTGACCCAAGGGATGCGGCGCGCCGCCACCGCACTGCTCCACGCCTGGGATGGGTCATTCGGGCTGCGATCCGTCCTGTACGGCGTCACCGCCTCAGCGGACGGGCTGACGTCGCCCGATGTGCTGCACTGGGCCTTGGCGACGACCCT
>JAQBPZ010000306.1 GCA_028287225.1 Gemmatimonadota bacterium | reverse complement strand
CGCGCGCGGAGGGGTCGGGCGCCGTGGCGGTGGCCGCGCTGCGCTCCGGGCGGACGCGTGCCCTGCGCGGTCCGGTGGCGGTGGTCGTGAGTGGGGGCAACATCGATCCTGCGCGCTGGCAGGGGATCGTGGACGGCGGCTGAGCGCGCAGCCACTCCCTCAGCTGCGTCAAACGCAGAGGGCGGGGTGGGATACGACGAGGGCGCAGAGGAAACCCTGATGGGATCCTCTGCGCCCTCGCTTCTACCTCTGCGCCCTCTGCGTTGAAGCGCTTGCCGAGGTCCCTGTCCGGCAGGGCAGGCCTCGACCTGGCCGAGCTACGGGCGCTCGACGTTCCGCTCGGCCGACTGCGACGAGCTGCGCTCGCCGCCGAGGGAGTTGCCGCTCGGACGGGCCGTGCCCGGGCTGCCCGCGCCGGACGACTGGCCATTCTCGCGCGTCAGGCCGACCTCGCGGTCGCCCGAGAAGCGCTGCGCCTGTCCGTTGGCCTGCGTGGCGCTCGCGTCGCCGCCATGCTGCAGGCGCGCGGCGCGGTTGGCCCCGCGGGCCTCGCCCCCGCGACGGCCGATGGCGGCCATGTGCTCGCGGTTCTGGCTCACGGTCACGCCGCCCTTGCGACCGGCGGCGCGGGCCTCGCTCGAGTCGAATTCGTGCGCCGTGCCCTTCTGGTGCGCCGCGCGGCCGCCCTTGCTCGCGATCTCCCGCTGCTTGCTCCGGTCCATGGAGGCGAAGCCGCGATTGCTGCGGCCGCGCGCGGAATCGCGCATCGAGGACGCGGAGTCGCCCGCTCCAGCGCTCTCGCCGCCAGAGGCACGCGCGGAACGTCCGCTCTCGTTCGACACTTCGCGCTGCCGTTCCCGGTCCGCGCCGAAGCTGCGCTCCTCGTCGTTCGGTCTGATCGCCATTACTGCTCCTCCTGGATGTTGGGCCACTCGCCCGGTGCTGGCGCTCCCCGCCCGGAGTGCGCCGACGCGTTGGCCCCCGAGGGCCGTAACGCTGCTGCAGGTGTGCAAACTGTGGACCGATGTGTTTGCCATTGCCCGGGCGTCGTGAAGTCGTACGTGTTTCCGACGCAGCACGACGCAGGGCGAATCGTCGCTGATGCTCCAACGCAAGAATTGGGGCCAGCGCGCTCACGATGCCTATATTCCGCGCCTATGTCGCTCGCCATCCGCCTGCTCGGCACTTCCGCCTCCCGCCCCACCGTGGAGCGCAACGTCGCGTCGCTCGCCGTCGTGCGCGAGGGCGAGACGCTTCTCTTCGACTGCGGCGAGGGCACGCAACGGCAGATGATGCGCTACGGCATCTCGTTCGGGCTGGAGGACATCTTCTTCACCCACTTCCACGCCGACCACGTGATCGGGGTGATCGGGTTGATGCGCACGATGTCGCTCCAGGGGCGCAGCGAGCCGCTGCGGCTGTGGGGCCCGCGCGGCGCGGCGCGCATGCTCAAGCGCGCGGAGGACTTCGGGATGGACCGGCTGTCCTTTCCCCTCCAGATCACCGAGCTGGCGCCCGGCGAGCGCGTGGTGCGGACGGATTACGCGATCCTGCCGTTCGCGGTGGACCACCGCGGCGCGCGGGCGGTGGGATACGCCATCGTGGAGGAGGACCGGAAGGGGCGCTTCAACCCCGAGCTCGCGCGCGAGCTCGGGATCCCCGAGGGCCCGCTCTGGGGCGAGATCCACCGGGGCCGCAGCGTCACCCTGCCCGACGGCCGCGTGATCGAGCCGTCGGTGCTCGTCGGGGCGCCGAGGGCGGGCCGCAAGGTGGTGCTGACGGGCGACACCCGCCCCTGCGACGGCACCCTGGAGGCGGCGCGCGGCGCCGACGTGCTGGTGCACGAGTCCACGTTCGGGGACGAGGAGGCGGCGCGCGCCGTGGAGACAGGGCATTCCACGGCGCGCGAGGCGGCGGGCGTCGCGCTGGCCGCCGGCGTGGGCACGCTGGTGCTCACGCACTTCTCCGCGCGCTACTCGCGCGATGCCGGCGACCTGGGCGCCGAGGCGCGCCAGGTGTTCGAGCGCACGCTGGTGGGCCGCGACGGGTTCGAGCTCGAGATTCCCTTCCGCGGCGCGAAGGGCGCCTGACGGAGGGTCAGCCCCGGACGGGCTCCGGGGCCAGGTTGAACGACGACTGGCGGCTCACCGGGATCGACCGGGCGAACAGCCGCGCGATCTCGGCCGGCTCGAGCTGGTCGAGCACCTTCATCGGGTCCACGCGGGCGGTGACGCTGCGCGCCTCCGGCCCCTTGTTCAGCACCCAGTTGTAGCGGTCCAGGCGCGACGAGTTGCCGTCCGGGTGCCGGAACAGGATCATCGCGTTGCTCGCGCCGGGAGACTGGATGACGACTCCCCAGGTGATGCCATCGGGTGCGGTGTAGGTCTTCATCGCGGTGTGGGAGGGGCTGAAGGCGAGGACGGTCAGCCGACGAGGGTCGGCGCCAGCGGCTGGCGGCCGGCGAAGCCGGAGCTCTCGTCGTGCCAGAACTGCACCGAGGACTCGCCGAGGCGCCAGCAGAGCAGCACGCGCCGTCCGTCCAGGTTGCTCGGGAAGTCGATGAGCCCCATGCGGGGATCCTTCATCTCGATGCCGAGCGCGCGCAGCTCGCGAGCGAAGCCCTCGAGCTCCCGGGCGATCGCCTGGATCTCCCGCTCGAGCGCCAGCACCCGCGGGTCGGGCAGGTCGGACACCGCCGCGGTGGTGAGGACGTCCAGCTCCACCAGCTTGTCCGTGCGGCGCCGGTGCTCGCGAACCACGTCCTCGACGATGCGTCGCACCAGCGGCAGGGTGCGATTCGCCTGATCAACGGTGAAGAGCTGCATCCGGGAAATCTAACAGGGGGTGCCCGCCCGCGGAGAGCGGCGCCCCCGCGCCGCGCCCTAGTGCCGCTCGGCCAGGAGCTGCTCGCGGCGGCGGACGGCGAGCTCGTTCATCGACCGGTCCTCGCGGGTCTCGAGGAGCAGCGGCGGCACGGCGGCAGGCCGGCCCTCGCCATCCAGGTGCACGAAGGTGAGCCAGCACTCGTTGGTGTGGCGGCGCACGCCGCTCGCGATGTCCTCCGCGTACACGTCGGCGAGCACGGAGAGCGAGGTGCGGCCCACGTGGACGACGCGCGAGCGGACCTCCACCAGCTCGCCGACGCGGATCGGCTCCTTGAACAGGATCCGGTCGATGGACAGCGTGGTGCACTGGCCGCCGCTGTGACGCATGGCGCTGAGGGCAGCGCAGCGGTCCACCATGCTCATGATCACGCCGCCGAACACGGACGGGCGACGCAGGCCGTTGGCCTGGTGCGGCATCATGAGGTCGGCGACCACGGCTTCCGAGCTGCGCGGGGTCTTGGCGCGTGGGGTGCGCGGCGAGTCGGATGCGTGGCTCATGCGTGCCCTGCGGCGCGGCGCGCCGAGTGGGAGGAGCGGCGGTGGCGCGGGCGCGTCGACGCCAGCCGGAGGCGTGCGCCGGCGCGGTGCGTGCGCACGGAGGCGGTCCGCACGGCCTCGTCGTAGAGGGTGGACTCCTCGAACGCGCGCTCGAGCGCGCGGCGCGAGACGGAGTCGATGGCCGGCGCATCGAGCCAGAAGATGCGGGTGGCCGGCGCGGGGACGCGGGCGACGGTCCATTCGCGCGAGGTGCTGTCGCGCAGCGAGAGGCGGGCCGCCCCCGCGGCGGAATCGTAATGCACCACGACCTCGTAGCCGGCGTGGCGCCACACGTCGCGGGCGCCGTTCGCGGAGCCCACGGGCAGGGTCGCGGCGACTTCGGGCCACCACGACGGCTCGCCGATGCGGATGGGCGGGAGCGGCAGGAGGTGTCCGGCGTCGCCGTCACCCGCGCCGGGCAGGGCGTACGCCACGGCCGGCGCGCCGTCCACGGTGGTGAGGGCGAAGCTGCCGGGGTCCATGCGGTAGAAGGGCAGCGTGGCGGCGGCGCGGGCCGCCGGCTCGCCGACGGTGGCGCGCAC
>JAQBPZ010000296.1 GCA_028287225.1 Gemmatimonadota bacterium | reverse complement strand
TGCTGCGCGTCGGGCGAGCGCTGCCCCCGGCCACCCTGTTCCGGCTGCAGGTGATTCGCGCGCGCTCGCTGAGCGGGCGCGTGGCCACGAGCGAGCGCACCTTCACCACGCCGGCCGCAGTGCACGCGATGCCGTCGGACAGCACGCGTCGTCCGTCGGTCACGCCACGCGTCGCGCCCGCGGCGCTCCCCGCAGGACGCCCAGTCGCGCGTCCGCCGGTGCGATGACCGACGAGCGCCGCGCCCTGCCGAGCGTGAGCGCGCTGCTCGGGAGCGACGCCCTGCAGGCGCTGCGCGACGTCACGCCCCACGCGCGCCTGGTGGAGGCGATCCGCGCGACGCTCGCGCGGCACCGCGAGGACGGCACGACGCCGCCCGCCGACGGCTCGGCGTGGGCATCGCAGGTGCAACAGATGCTGCAGCTCGACGAGCGCCGCTCGCTCCGTCCGGCCATCAACGGGACGGGCGTCGTGCTGCACACCAACCTCGGACGCGCGCCCCTCGCCGCGCCGGCCATCGCCGCCGTGACGGCGGTGGCGCAGGGCTACAGCACGCTGGAGTACGACGTGGACGCGGGCGGGCGCGGCTCGCGCTACCTGCACTGCGCGTCCCTCCTCCGCGAGCTCACCGGCGCCGAGGACGCGCTGGTGGTGAACAACTGCGCGGCCGCGCTCGTCCTGGCGCTCAACACGGTGTCGCTGGACCGCGAGGCGGTGATCTCGCGCGGCGAGCTGGTGGAGATCGGCGGCAGCTTCCGCGTGCACGAGATCATCGAGCGCGCCGGTGTGCGCCTCCGCGCCGTGGGCGCCACCAACCGCACGCACCTGGGCGACTACGTGCGCGCGATCTCGCCCGACACCGGCGCCCTGCTCAAGGTGCATCGCTCCAACTTCGCGCTCAGCGGCTTCGTTGCCGAGGTGGATGTGCCCTCGCTCGTTCCGGCCGCGCGCGAGCACGGGCTGCCCATCGTCCACGATCTCGGCAGCGGGCTGCTGCTCCCCCTCGACGACCTCGGCCTGCGGGGCGAGCCCACCGCACGCACCGCGCTCCGGGCGGGCGCGTCCATCGTCATGATGAGCGGTGACAAGCTGCTCGGCGGCCCGCAGGCCGGGATCATCCTGGGGAGCGCGCCACGGGTGGCGGCCATGCGCGCCAATCCGCTGGCGCGCGCCTTCCGGGTGGACAAGATGACGCTGGCCGCGCTGGAGGCGACGCTTGCGCTGTACCGCGATCCCGAGCTGGCGCGCCGCGAGATTCCGGTGCTGGCGATGCTCGCCGAGCCGGCCGCGTCCATCGCGGCGCGCGCGGAGGAGTACCGGCGCCTCCTCGCGCTGCGCGGGGTGGACACCGAGGTGGTGGAGAGCAGCGCGACCATCGGCGCCGGAGCGTTTCCCACGGCGGAGCTGCCGAGCGTCGCGCTGGCCTTCCTGGGCGACGCCGAACGCTGGAGCGCGGCGCTGCGTGCGGGCGAGCCGCCGGTGGTCGGCCGCATCGTGGACGGCCGCTTCCGCATCGACCTGCGCACGGTGCCCGCCGGCTCGGCGTGGCTGCTCCTGGACGCCGTGGTGACGGCCGTTGACTAGCGCGCGCGGCGTGCAGGGGGCGCTGCTGGATCGCGACGGCACCATCGTGCTGGACACCGACTACCTGCGCGACCCGGACACCGTGCAGCTGCTTCCCGGGGCGGCGGCCGCGATCCGGCGGCTGAGCGCGGCCGGCATCCCGTCCGTGGTCTGCACGAACCAGTCGGGGATCGCGCGGGGCATCATCTCCCTGGCGCAGTACCGGGCGGTGCGCCAGCGCATCGACGACCTGCTGCGCGCCGAAGGCGCGGTGCTGCTGGACAGCTTCGCCTGTCCGCACCACCCGGACATCACGGGGCCGTGCGACTGCCGGAAGCCCGGCACCGCGATGTACGAGCGCGCCGCCGCCCTGTACGGCTGGGACCTGTCCGATTGCGTCTTCATCGGCGACAAGTCTCGCGACGTGGAGCCGGCGCGCCGCTTCGACGCGCGCGCGTGGCTCGTGCAGTCGTCCGTGACGCCGGCGCAGGACCTGGCGCGCGCCCGCGAGGAGGGCGCGAACGTCGCGGCCTCGCTCGCCGAGGCGGTGGAGCAGCTCCTGAACCCGCCGCGCGTCCGCGTGGCGGTGCTCGCGAGCGGCGGGGGCACCAACCTGCAGGCGCTGCTCGACTACCTGGCGGCCCTCGGCGACGAGCGTGCCCTCGACCTGGTGCTCGTGGCGTCGGATCGCCAGGACGCGGGCGCGCTGGAGCGTGCCCGCCGGGCCGGCATCCCCGTGTCGACTATCGAAACGGCTCGCCATCCCGACGCGCCGCCGCTCGCGATGCTGCTTCGCGAGCACCGCATCGAGCTCGTGGTGCTCGCCGGCTACCTGAAGCTCGTTCCGCCCGACGCGATTCGCGCCGTCCACGGCATGATGCTGAACGTCCACCCGGGCCCCCTGCCCCGCTTCGGCGGGTCCGGCATGTACGGACGGCACGTGCACCAGGCGGTGCTCGATGCCGGCGCGGCGACCAGCGGCCCCACGGTGCACCTGGTGGACGAGGTCTACGATCGCGGACCAGTCCTGGCGCACTGGCCCGTTCCACTGCTGCCGAACGACGACGCGCCGACGCTGGCCGCGCGCGTGCTTCGTGCCGAGCACCTGCTCTTCCCCCGCCTCGTGCAACGCCACGCGGACCGTCTGCGCTGGAATCGCGGCCGGGGCGCGGCGAGCGGCGCGATGCTCACGCTGGCTCCCTTCGACCCGGCGCTCGACGACGCGGCCAACGGCCGCCGGCTGGACGACGCGCTGTCGAGCCCCACGTAGCCGCGCGCCGCTCCCCGCCAGTCGTCGTCCGCCCGCTGTCCTTCACTCGTTCCTCCTAATTCCTCCCTCGCCCGCATAATGCCACGCGCGCTCCTCTCCGTGTCCGACAAGGCCGGACTGCTCGACTTCGCCCGCGGACTCGTGTCCGCCGGCTGGGAACTGATCTCCACCGGCGGCACGGCCCGCGCCCTGCGCGACGCGAACATCCCCGTGCGCGACGTCAGCGACGTCACCGGCTTTCCCGAGATGCTCGACGGGCGCGTGAAGACGCTGCACCCGGTGATCCACGGCGGGCTGCTGGCGCGCCGCGACCTGCCGGAGCACATGGCCGCCATCGCCGAGCACGACATCGCGCCCATCGACCTCGTGGCGGTCAACCTCTATCCGTTCCGCGAGACCGCCGCGCGGCGCGGCGTGTCGCCCGAGGACGTCATCGAGCAGATCGACATCGGCGGGCCGAGCATGCTGCGGTCGGCGGCGAAGAACTTCGCGGCGGTCACGACGGTGGTGGATCCGTCCGACTATCCGCGCGTGCTCGCGGCGCTCGCCGATGGCGGCGACCGGCTCGCGCTGCGGCGCGAGCTCGCGGCCAAGGTCTTCGAGCACACCGCGGCCTACGACGCCGCCATCGCGTCGTGGTTCGTCGCGCAGCGCGGCGAGGAGTTCCCCGAGCGCCTCTGCCTCGCGCTGGAGAAGGCGCAGCCGCTGCGCTACGGCGAGAACCCCGGGCAGCGCGCCGCCTTCTACGTGGAGCCGGGCGCGGCCGGGCTCTCCAGCCTGCGGCAGCGCGGCGGCAAGGAGCTGTCGTTCAACAACCTCCTGGACCTGGAAGGCGCACTGCTCGCCACCGAGCCGTTCGGCGACGAGCCGTGCTGCGCGATCATCAAGCACACCACGCCGAGCGGACTCGGCATCGGCGACTCGGCGCTCGCGGCCTACCAGCGGGCGCTCGCGTGCGATCCGCTCTCGGCCTTCGGCTCCGTGATCTCGTTCAGCACCATGGTGGACGAGATGGCGGCGGAGGCGGTGTCGTCGCTGTTCGTGGAGTGCGTGGTGGCGCCGGAGTACAGCGCGGAGGCGCTGGAGATCCTGGGGCGCAAGAAGAACCTCCGCGTGCTGGAGGGCCGCGCGCGCTGGCCGGCTGGTGCGCTGGACTACAAGCGCGTGCGCGGCGGCCTGCTCGTGCAGCAGCGTCCCCCGGCCGTCATCGACCGCTCCGCGTGGACCGTGGTGACCGAGCGCCAGCCGACGGCGGAGGAGCAGCGCGACCTGCTCTTCGCGTGGCGCGCGGTGGCGACCGTGAAGTCGAACGCCATCGTGCTGGCCCGCGACGGCGCGACCATCGGCATCGGCGCCGGCCAGATGTCCCGCGTGGACGCCGCGTTCCTCGCGGTGCACAAGGCGGCGTCGGCCGGCCATGCGACCGCCGGCGCGGCGCTCGGATCGGATGCGTTCTTCCCGTTCCGCGACGGCGTGGACCAGGCCGCCGAGGCGGGTGTGAGGGCAATCGTGCAGCCGGGGGGGTCGGTGCGTGACGCCGAGGTGATCGCCGCGGCGAACGAGCACGGCATCGCGATGTGCTTCACCGGGGTGCGTCTGTTCCGCCATTGACGAGCACGGTTTTCCCGTGGCGGTGGCTCGTCCTTTGCGCCCACTCGTGGCCGCGATAGCCGTCCACCGCACGTCGGGTGGCCTCGTTCGTCGGACCGGGCGGCTCACCCTTGGTTGGCAGGTCCACATAGGAGCGTACGATGCGAAACAGATCAATCACGGCAGTGGGCGCGTTCGTGGCGCTGTTGGCGGTTGGTGCCTGCGGTAAGGGCAGCGACCAGGCCGGACAGAGCGGCTCGAGCGGCGGCGACGTCGGCGCGGCCGGCGGCGCGGGCACGAGCGGCGCGAGCGGGAGCACGATGGGCGGCTCGACGACCGGCGGTGCCACGGGCACG
>JAQBPZ010000033.1 GCA_028287225.1 Gemmatimonadota bacterium | reverse complement strand
CGCTGCCAACGGGACGGTGGAAGGAATACGAGTAGCCGAAGTCGCCCCGTGCGGCGTCACGCGCTGCGGAACGCGCTACTGCCCACCATCACCCTGGCCGGCCTCACCCTGCCCTCGCTCGCCGCCGGCGCGGTGTTCGTGGAGAAGGTGTTCTCATGGCCCGGCATGGGGCTGGTGACCGTGAATGCCATCGCGTCGCGCGACTATCCGCTGGTGACCGCCGGGGTGCTGGCGATCAGCGTCGTCGTGGTGATCGGCGCGCTGGCGGCCGACGTGCTGATCGGGTTCGCCGATCCACGCATCCGGCTCCGGTAGCGTGCGTCTCGCGTCGCCACGACGAGTGCTCGTGCAGCGCCTGCTCCGCGACCCGCGCGCGCGGGTGGGGCTCGTGGTGCTGGCGGTGGTGGCCCTCGTCGCGCTCCTGGCCCCGGTGATCGCCCCGTACGATCCGTCGGCGCAGCTGGACATCGCGCGCCTGCACGGGAGGCCGCCGTCGCTGGCGCATCCGCTGGGCACCGACCCCTACAGCCGCGACGTGCTCTCGCGGCTGATCCACGGCACGCGGATCTCCCTGGCCGTGGCGCTGGTGGCCGTGACCCTCTCCATGACGCTCGGCGTTGTGGTCGGGGCGGTCGCGGGGTATGCGGGGGGCCTGGTCGATACCGTGCTCATGCGTGTGGTGGATGCGGCGCTCTCCATCCCGCGGCTCCTCCTGCTGATCATCGTGGTAGCCCTGTGGGGCGACGTGGGCGTGGTGGGCCTGACCCTGCTCCTCGCGGGCACCGGGTGGTTCGCGGTGAGCCGCATCGTGCGCGCGCAGACGCTGGTGGTGCGGGAGCTGGACTACGTGACGTCGGCGCGAGCGCTCGGCGCGCCGCCGGCGCGGATCCTGGTGCGGCACGTGCTGCCCAACGTCGTGGGGCCCGGGCTGGTGGCGGCCACCCTGGCCATCGGCAACGTGATCCTGCTGGAGGCCGGCCTCTCGTACCTGGGCATCGGCATCCGTCCGCCGGCGGCGTCGTGGGGCTCCATCATCCAGGACGGTGCGGAACGTGTATCGGACCTGTGGTGGCTGACCTTTTTTCCGGGGCTGGCCATCCTGATCACGGTATTTGCCTGTAATGCCCTGGGCGATGCCTTGCGGGACCTGCTGGACCCACGGCAGCTTGCCTCGCGTGACCTGACGGCGCGTTCCGCCCCCACACCAGACAGATGACCGCACCACCGCTCCTCGAGCTGGACGACCTGCACACCTTCTTCTACACGGACACCGGCGTCGCCCGCTCGGTCGACGGGGTGTCCTTCTCCGTGGGCGCCGGCGAGACGGTCGGCGTGGTGGGTGAATCGGGCTGCGGGAAGAGCGTGACCGCGCTGTCGATCCTGCGGCTGGTCCGCGCGCCCGGCCGGATCGAGCCGGGCAGCGCCATCCGGTTCGAGGGCAAGGACCTGATGACGCTGGACGAAGGCGAGATGCAGCACATCCGCGGCAACCGGATCGCGATGGTGTTCCAGGAGCCGATGACCGCGCTCAACCCGGTGTTCACCGTGGGGGAGCAGATCGCGGAGGTCGCGCGGATCCATGGGGGGATGTCGCGGAAGGAGGCGCGGGCCAAGGCGGTGGAGATGCTCACGCTGGTCGGCATCCCGGCGCCGGAGCAGCGCGCGGGGGAGTATCCGCACCAGCTCTCCGGCGGCATGCGGCAGCGCGTGGTGATCGCGATGGCGCTGGTGATGAACCCGGCGCTGATCATCGCCGACGAGCCGACCACGGCGCTCGACGTCACCATCCAGGCCCAGATCCTGGAGCTGATGGCGGACCTGACGCGCCGGCTCGGCACGTCGATCCTCCTGATCACCCACGACCTCGGGGTGGTGGCGGAGAACTGCTCGCGCGTGATCGTGATGTACGCAGGCGAGGTGGTGGAGGAGGCCACGGCGGTGGAGCTGTTCGGGCGCGCGCACATGCCGTACACCGAGGGGCTGCTGGGCGCGATGCCCCGCGTGGGCGGCGAGTCCGAGCGGCTCGCGACGATCCCCGGCACGGTGCCTCCGCCCACCGCCTGGCCGGCGGGCTGCCGCTTCCGCGACCGCTGCCCGTACTCGTGGGACCGGTGCGAGCGCGAACATCCGCCGCTCTACCAGATCGGCGCGGGCCATACCTCGCGCTGCCACCTGGCCGAGGAGCCGGAGCACCGCAACCATCCGCATCCGCCGCTCGCGGCCCAGCGCGGAGCCAGCGCCGCATGAGCCGACAGACGACGATCGCGGCGGGCGCGATGACTGAGGGCGGCGCGGAGCCGATCCTCTCGGTGCGCGACCTCACGAAGCACTTCCCGATCAAGAAAGGCATATTCGGAAGAGTGGGTGGGGCAGTGAGAGCAGTTGATGGCGTGTCGTTCGACGTTGCCGCCGGGGAGACGCTGGCCGTGGTCGGCGAGTCGGGCTGCGGCAAGTCGACGACCGGCCGCGCGATCCTGCGGCTGATCGAGCCGACCTCGGGCAGCGTGCGCTTCAACGGCCAGGACGTCCTGGCACTCGGCGCCGGAGAGCTGCGCGCCCTCCGGCGGCAGCTGCAGATCGTCTTCCAGGACCCGTTCTCGTCGCTCAACCCGCGCATGTCCATCGGGGCGATCGTGCGCGAGGGGCTCACGATCCACGGGTTGGCTGAAGGTGCGGCAGCCGATGCCCGCGTGAAGCAGCTGCTCGAGGAAGTGGGGCTGCGCCCCGAGTACGCGAGCCGCTACCCGCACGAGTTCTCGGGGGGCCAGCGGCAGCGCGTCGGCATCGCGCGGGCCCTCTCGGTGGAGCCGAAGTTCATCGTCTGCGACGAGCCGGTGAGCGCGCTCGACGTGAGCGTGCAGGCGCAGGTGGTGAACCTGCTGCAGGACCTGCAGCGCGACCGCGGCCTCTCGTACCTGTTCATCGCGCACGACCTGTCGATCGTGGAGCACATCGCGGACCGGGTGGCCGTGATGTACCTGGGCCACATCGTGGAGCTCGCGCCGGTGCAGGCGATGTACTCGCGGCCGATCATGCCGTACACCCAGGCACTGCTGTCGGCCGTGCCGGCGCCGGAGCCCGGCGTGAAGCGCGAGCGCATCCTGCTCGCGGGGGACGTGCCTTCGCCGGCCAACCCGCCGAGCGGCTGCGTCTTCCATCCGCGCTGCCAGCACCCGGCTCGGGACGCGGCCTGCGCCGCCATCGTGCCCCCCCTCGAGGAGAAGGCGCCCGGGCACTGGGCCGCCTGCATCAAGCAGCCGCCCTCCGTGGTCTCCTGGGAGGCGCAGCGCGCCGCCGGGGGGACCAATCCGCCGGACTTCTACCTCCCCGTGTCCGCCCTCCATCGCAGCGCCGACGGCGCACCGCGAGCTCACGCCTTCACTCCTCCCCGTTGATGCCACCCGACAACCGCTCCGCGTTCACGCAGCCGCAGGCCGCGCAGCTCGCGCACGACGAGCCACCGGCGGGCCTGGAGCACATCACCGGCGACCGCGGCTTCTTCGGCCAGCCGCGCGGACTGGCGACGCTGTTCTTCACCGAGATGTGGGAACGGTTCTCCTACTACGGCATCCGTCCGCTGCTCGTCCTGTTCATGACCGCCGCGCTGGCCCGCGGCGGTTTCGGCTTCGATCGACCGACCGCATCGGCCATCGTCGGCATCTACGCGGCGAGCGTCTATCTCGCCTCGCTGCCGGGCGGGTGGATCGCGGACCGCTGGCTGGGCCTCCAGCGCGGCATCTGGTGGGGCGGCGTGTTCATCGCCCTCGGCCATCTCTCCATCGGCCTCTCGGCAGTGTTCGCGCACCAGGCGTTCTTCCTTGGCCTGGCGCTCATCGTGATGGGCACGGGCCTGCTGAAGCCGAACATCTCGGCGCTCGTGGGCCAGCTGTATCCCGAGGGCGGCTCGCGACGTGACGCCGGCTTCTCCATCTTCTACATGGGCATCAACACCGGCGCCCTGATCGCGCCGATCATCACCGGCTACCTGGGGGAGCGCGTGGGGTGGCACTGGGGCTTCGGCGCCGCCGGCCTCGGCATGCTGCTCGGACTCCTCACGTACCGCGCCCGGGCCGCGGGCACCCTCGGCCCGCTCGGCGCGCAGCCCGCCGGCGACGCCAGCGACCAGCGCAAGGCGCGCGCGATCACCCTGGGCGTGCTCGGCGTGATCGTGGTGGCCGTGCTCCTGGTGGCGGCCGGCGTGTTCACCATCGATCCGCTGTCGCTCGCCAACTCGATGAAGAACATCATCCTCGGCATGGCGGCCATCGGGTTCATCTACCTGTTCTTCTTCGCCGGCCTCACCGGCACGGAGCGGAAGGGCATCGTGGTGATCCTGGTGCTGTTCTGCTTCTCGGTCGTGTTCTGGTCGGCGTTCGAGCAGGCGCCCACCTCGCTCAACCTCTTCATGCGCGACTTCACGAACCGCACGGTGGGTGGCTTCGAGATCCCGACGACCTGGATGCAGTCGGTGAACTCGGTGTTCGTGATCGCCCTCGCGCCGGTGCTCGGGATGATCTGGCTGCGCCTGGGCCAGCGCGGCCGCGACCTCTCGAGCCCGGCGAAGTTCTCGCTTGGCCTCGCGTTCGCCGGCGTCGGCTTCCTGGTCATGGTGTTCGCGGCCAACCGGGTGATCAGCGGCGGCACCGCGGGGGCGGCGATGCGGGTGTCGATGTGGTGGCTGGTGGCGAGCTACTTCTTCCAGAGCATCGGCGAGCTGGCGCTCAGCCCCGTGGGCATGAGCTCCATGACGAAGCTCGCGCCGCGCCGTTTCGCCGGCCTCACGATGGGCGTGTGGTTCACCTCGATCGCGCTCGGCAACCTCATCGCGGGCATCGTGGGCGGCAACGTGGATCCCGAGAAGCTGGAGCAGATGCCGGCCCTGTTCCAGCGCACGGCGATGTCGCTGTTCATCGCGGCGGCAGTGCTCGCGGTGCTGATCATCCCGATCCGGAACATGATGCGGGAGCGGGAATAGCGAGTCACGAGTAGCGAGTCACAGGAGCGTCCCGGGCGGATGTCACCCCGCACGAGCGCAGCGAGTGTCGGGGCATGCTGTCCCGTGAGTTGGGCTGGCCATGAGCACGGGACGCAATGCCCCGGCAGCTTCGCTGCGTGGTGACACGGCCGCCCGGGACGCGCCCCGACGCACTCGCTACTCGTTATTCCTCTCACGGCCACGCGAACAGCGACGTCGGCACGGTGAGGGCACGGCGGTCGGCGACGTCGCGCGGGTTGCGGTATTCGAAGGTGGTGCGGTCCACGTTCGTGAACCCGATGGTCCACCGTGCACCGGCACCGGAGGTGACGGGAAAGGCGAAGTCCGCGCGCCAGAGGCGGGACGAGCGTGAGGGGACGGCGGCCAGCACGCTGAACCCGAGGGAGCCCTTGATGCCTGTCGTGACGCCGAAGGGCACGTCGCCCGCCCACTGCCGCCCCGCGTCCGCGAAGGCCGCCACGCCGAGGTCGGCGAGGTGCTTCACGTCGGCGAAGGCGTACCGCTCCTCCACACGCGCCACCAGGCGCTGCCCGCCGGCGAAGGTGGACTCCTCGTAGCCGCGCACGCCGCCGAGGGGCACGCCGAGCAGCAGCTGGAACGGGACGCGCTCGCGGTAGCCGCCCGTCCACTCCACGCTCACCTGGTTCAGGTGCGCGGGTGTCAGCTTGAGGTAGTGCACCAGGCGTCCGGTGGTGAGCACGTCGTCCCAGGTGGAGCTGCCGAGGGCGCGGCGCCCTTCTCCCTGCGCCTGGAGCCGCACTGTGGAGCGTCCGTTGGTGGCGCCCGCGTAGACGTCGCCCGCGAGCGACACGTCGCTCTCGGTGGCGCCGAGGGTGCCGTTGCTGTGCCCGATCTGCGTGCCGATCTGGAATCCGGTGGGCAGGTCCTGCGTCGCGGTGAGGGCATCCAGCCCCTCGATGCGGACGAACCGCAGGCCGCGAATGCCGAGCAGCGCGTTGATGCGGCCCACGCGGTGGTCGGCGTAGAGAGTGGGCAGCGGTCCGAGGTCGGTGATCACGCCGGTGTCGGCGCGCAGCAGGCGCGTGCCGGGTCGCGTGCTCTCACCCGTCACCGACATGCCGACGAGGCCCAGGTAGCCGGGGAGCGCGACGCGGGCGATGGCGCCGACGTCGTAGAACTCCCGCTCGAGCATGACCAGCGGCCGCTCGCCATCCGGCCGGCGCAGCTCCACGAAATCCAGCTGCGACCCGGTGCGCACGCGCCACGCCGTGCGCTGGAGGTCCGTGAAGTACGGATGCGCCGCCTCGATGCGCCATCCACCGCCGACGGGGTTGCGGTCGCCCTGCAGCCCCATGGTGACCGGCTTGCCGAGAAACTGGTTGTCGACGACGCGCGCGCTGTAGCCGTCGCGGAACCCGTCGCCGTACCGCCAGCTCGCCGCGCCGTACACGCCCTCTCCGGCGATGTTGGCGTTGCCGAGCAGCACGGACGTGACGCCCGGCGCGCGGCCGCGCACGCCGCCGCCGAGCACGATGGAGGTCTCGTCGATCGTCCGGATCTCCAGGTCGACGCCGCCCTCGTCGTTCGCCACGACGTAGACCTCCGCGTCCGCAATGAATGGCTGCGCGCGCAGGATGCGCTCGGACTCCGCGCGGCGCTGCTCGTCACACGCGTCGCCCGGCGCGAGCAGCAGGTAGCGACGCACGACCTCCGTGCGGGTGGTGACGTGAATGGCGCGGGCGACGGCGGCGAGCCGCGGCACGCGCCGGAGGTTGGCGACGGTGGGCGCGGAAGTGTAGATGACGAGGCCGTCGATGCGCTGGCCGGCACAGGCGACGGTAGCGCGGCCCGAGGGCGTGATGGCCGCGCGCGGCGCCTGGGCGCCGGCGAGCACGACCGGTGCGGCCACGAGCGCGAGCGCCCGCGGCAGGAATTTCCCGAGCACCGCCCTACTTGCCCATGCGTCGCTTGAGCTCCGCCAGCCTGGCCTCGGCGTCCAAATCGCGCGCGCTGCGGGCGCTCGCGCGGCCGAGCGCATCGATCTCCGAGGCGACGTCACCGCGCTCGTTCGTGATCTCGTCGACGTCGGCCGAGGCCTCGGCGTCGATGGAGGCGGCACGCGACGCCGCGCCCGGGATGCCCGCCATGGCGTTGCGCAATTCGGTGGACATTTCGGCCACGTCGCGCTCCGCGATCGCGAGCTCGGCCTCCTGGGCCTCGAGCTTCCGCTCGAGGACGCCAACGCGCTCCGCGTGATGCGCCTCGTACTTCTCGGCGAGCGCCACGGTTTCGACGTCGTTGATTCCGGCCGCGAGCCCCTTGCGCCGGCGCATGGTCTCGAGCTCCTGCCGTTCCTTCGCGAGGCGCTGGCGCGTGATGGCGACGCCGCTGCGCAGGTCGTCCAGCCCCATGCGCGCGGTGACCAGCGTCTGCTTCATGCGCGCCAGGCCGGCGCGTCGCTCTTCAGGGGGCGTGGCGCGGTCCATGAGGTCGCGGAGCGATTGGCGGAAGGAGTCGAACATCGGCACGGGTGCGGCGGTGGCCGGCGGGCGGGCGGGCGCTGGAGGCGCTGCGGGCCGGCACTTAGGATACAGGGACCACTCGCGCCCTCGCAACCTCGCGCCATACCGTGAGCATCAAGACGTGACAGCCTTGCCGCCGGTGGCCGTGACGGCCACCACCGAGATCATCCGCGACGTGCCGCGCACGCGCGCGAACGTGTCGTACACCACAGCGGCGCGGACGGCCGGCCTCCGGCCGTACATCCTGCCGGTGCTGGAGGCCGGCGATGCCGATGCGATGCTGGAGGGGATGGCGGGGCTGATCCTGACCGGGGGCGAGGACGTGGACCCGCGCCATTACGGCACGTCGCCCCACCCGGCGCTGGGAGAGGTGCACGCCGGACGCGACGCCTTCGAGCTGGCGCTGGCACGCGCGGCCCGGGCGCGGCGCCTGCCCACGCTCGCCATCTGTCGCGGCGTGCAGGTTCTGAACGTCGCACTGGGCGGCACACTCGTGCAGGACCTGCCGAGCGAGTGGGAGGGCGCCCTGCCCCACGACGGATCGTGGGAGCGTTCAGCGCGCGTGCACGATGCGACCATCGCGCGTCCCTCGCGCCTCGCCGAGGCGCTGGGCGCGACCGCCCTGCGCGTCAACTCGTTCCACCACCAGTCGCTGGCCCGCGTGGCGGGGGGGCTTACGGCCGTGGCGCATGCCCCCGACGGGGTGATCGAGGGGGTGGAGACCGTCGGCGACGACTGGTGGGTGCTGGGTGTGCAGTGGCACCCCGAGGAGCTGACCGCCACGCCCGAGGCGTGGGACCGCGCCCTGTTCGCGGCGTTCGCGACAGCCGTCCGTTCGGCGATGCCCGCGGTGGTGTGAACGGGCCGGGCCTCAACTGCTTCAACTGCTTCAACTGCTTCAACTGCTTCAACGCAGAGGGCGCCGAGGGAACTGCGAGGGCGCAGAGGAAGTCTGCTCCGGCGCACCTCCAACACCTCCTTCGTGGTCCTCCGTGCCCTCAGTGTCCTCTGTGGTAAAACGCTCCTGCAACGGCATTTGACCACAGGGGACACAGAGGGCACGGAGGACTGCTGCAAGGGAATGCGCTCCTCTGCGTCCTCGCTGTTCCCCTCTGCGGCCTCTGCGTTGAAGCAGGTTAAGCAGTTCGAGGCAGTTGAAGCAGCTGGACGTGAAGTGCCCCGCCTAGCTGACGTGGCGCCAGCGGGCCTCGTTGGAGACCTGGCGCATCAGGCGATCGGGCGAGGAGTGGTTCGGGAACAGGAGCGTGTCGCTGACCTCGTTCAGCGCGGCGCGCAGGAGCCCGAACCGTTCCGCGGCGGTGGCGTAGAGGGACGCGAGCCCGCGCTCGCCGGCGAGGCGGTGGTCGGCAGCGAGCTGGAAGCCGCGCCGTCCCATCTCCTCGAAGTAGTCCAGGTCCGGGCCGCCGCGACGCCACCGCCGGTGCTCCACCCAGTCGGGAAAGAAGCCGCTGACCCACAGCGCGTAGTTGCCGAGGTGCGTGCGCACCAGGAAGCTGCGCCGCCCGTCGGGATCATCGAGGTCGCCGGCGAGGCCGGCGAGCGTCGTGTACACCTGGTCGTCGGCGTCGGCGATCTTCCAGGCCCGGTCGCGCAGCCCGAAGTGGAGCATCAGCGAGGCGAGGTAGTCGGCGAGCACGCGGTCCTGCTCGCCGAGCCGCCGCAGCGCGTGCCGCACGGTGACGTAGGCGAAGAGCGGGAGCGAGGCGTGCATGCCCTGCCCCATGCGCCGGAGCGCGACCGGCAGGCGGGGGTCGTCGAGCAGCGCGTCGATGCCGTGATCGGCGAGCTCGCGCTCCACCTGCACCAGGTCGTCGCCGGAATCACGGGCGATGAGGCGCGTCACCAGCTGCGCGTCGTCACGCGTGAGCGAATGTCGAGTGTCCGCGAGAATCACGTCGCCTCCTCGTCATGAGTCGCCTCTTCATACACCACAATTGCCGGACGGTCGTGGCAACGGTCGTGCTATCAGAGCGACGACGGATGTCGTGGAAACGGCACACGGTTGGCACTCGGTGGCGAGGAGTGCTCACAACGGTGATCGAGTGACGAGTAACGAGTACGTCGAGGGGCGATGAGCGTCCCGGGCGGCGGTGGCACCCGGCAGCGACGCTGTCGGGGCATACTCTCCCCTGATGGGGGCTGGCCACGAGCACGGGACGCCATGCCCCGACACTCGCGATGCTCGTGCGGGGTGACAGACGCTCGGGACGCCTCTCGATTTACTCGGTACTCGGTACTCGGTATTCGGTATTCCGTTCTATCTCGGCCGTCCGCTCGCGTTGCCCACCGCGCGGCCGACGTCGAGCATCAGGCGCGTCACGCGGGCCATCTTCTCGTAGTCGATCTTCGACGGCTCGTCGGCCGGCTGGTGATAGTCGCCGTGCAGCCCCGTCGTGAAGAACACGATCGGGATGCCCTTGCGCGCATAGTTGAAGTGGTCGCTGCGCTCGTAGATGTGCTCGGGGTGATCGGGCGCATCGAAGCTGCGGTTCACGTGGAAGGGCGGCGACTGCGCGGCGTTCACGCTGTCGACGATGGCGCCGAGGCGCCGGCTCTGGTTGTTGGGCGCCGAGCGCGGACCCACGAGGTACAGCGAGTCCGGCGCGTTGCGGCCGATCATGTCCGCGTTGAGCTGCGCGACGATGGAATCGATGGGGACGGTGGGATGGTCGACGAACCAGCGGGAGCCGAGCAGGCCCTTCTCCTCGCCGACGTGCCAGACGAAGAGCGTGGAGCGCCTCGGCTTCACCGGCGCCTGCTGCACGGCCCGCGCGATCGCGAGCAGCCCCACCGATCCGGTGCCGTCGTCATCGGCGCCGTTCGCGATGGAGTCGCCGCGCACCGGGGCCACGATGCCGATGTGATCGTAGTGGGCGCCGTACGCCACGTAGGTGGAGCGAAGCGACGGGTCGCTGCCGCGCACCACGGCGGCCACGTTGTATTCCATGATCGGATCGCGCCGCTGCTCGAGCTTCGCCACGAGCCGGCGGCCGGTGAGCACCTGCGCGCGGTCGTCGGCCGGCCAGCGGGCGGGCAGCAGCGGGGAGCCGGCCACCGGGGTGCCGAGCATGATGAGCGGGATCACGCGCTCGCTGTCCGGCACCTCGGGCGCGGCGGAGCGCTGCGTGACGGCGTGCTCGAGGCTCGGCGCCACCTCGTCGAAGAGGGCGCGTCCCGTGCCGGCGAGCAGCACGATCACGGCAGCGGGGCGCCGCGGGAGAATGCGCGCGAGCCGGTCGCTGATCGCCGTCTGCGCCTCGAGACGTGCACGCGTCGCGCTGTCGGCGGAGGGAGGCGCGCCGTTGACGACGACGACGACCTTGCCCGCCAGGTCGAGCTGGGCGAAGTCGTCGCGGCCGCCCGCGGCTTTCGTGAGGCCGTAGCCGACGAATACGAGGTCGCCGTCCGCGTCGCGGCGCGTCGGCGGCACGCCATCCCCGAGATTGAGGAGCGGCGCGATGTCGCGCCCGATGCGCAGCGGGGTCGTCCGGCCGCCCTCCCGCACCTCGATGCGCGTGGCCGCGGTGAAGACCTCCCGCTGCAGGGGGACGCGCTGGAAGTAGAGGCTGTCCCCGGCGGGCTCCAGGCCGAGCTGCCGCAGGCGATCGGCCAGGAAGCGCGCGGCGCGGAACGCGTCCGGCGTTCCCGTCTCGCGTCCGCGCATCGAGTCGTCGGCGAACGCGAAGAGGTCGCGTCGCAGCTCCGCCGGCCCGATCGGGCTACCCGGCTGGACGCCCTCGAGGGTGGCGGATGTTCTCGGCGCCGATCCGGCACAGCCGGAGAGGACGACGGACAGGGCGAGGGACCTCAGCCCGGAGGAACGACGCATCGACGGCTCCAGCGACCTCGTGGTGAGATGGGGACGCGCACCCGTGGCGCGACGGTCCGACGAGACCTAGCGGGGGCCGCTGCGCCCCGCAAGCGACGCGGCGCGCGACGAACGTGCGAACGGTCGGGGGGTACCGCAGGCTGCCCGGGGGCGGGCGCAGGGTGGCACCATCCCTTCTGCGACTCTACCTTAAGCTCACCCGTCATCGACTCGCGTACTCGAGGAGCTCGTGCTGTACTTCTGCATTCCCGCCTACAACGAAGCCCCCACCATCGGCCTGCTCCTCTGGCGCCTGCGCAAGGTATTCCAGGAGCAGCCGCGCGAGTACGAGGTACTCGTGTACGACGACGGGAGCACCGACGCCACCGCGGAGACGCTCGCGCCGTATCACAAGGTGATGCCGCTCACGGTGCTCGGCGGCCGGAAGGTGGGCTATGCCGGCGCGGTGGATGCGCTGTGCCGCGAAGCGTCGCGACGCACGCGCTATCCGCGCCGGGATGCCGTGGTGCTCCTCCAGGGCGACTTCACGGACCAGCCGGAGCACCTGCCCGAGCTGGTGAAGCGCTTCGACGGCGGCGCCGACGTGGTGGTGGCCGAGCGTCCGGCGGCCGTGGCGACCGTTCCGCCGCCGGTGCGGACGCTGCGGCGCTTCGCACCGTGGGTGGTGCGGCCGTTCGTCTCGGTGGCGGGGGTGCGCGATCCATTCTCCACCCTTCGGCTCATCCGGGTGGCGGTCATCCGGGACATGATCAAGGAGCGCGGGGACGCCCCCCTGCTCGAGGGTGAGGGCTGGAGCGCGAACGTGGACCTCCTGCTCCGCGCCGCGCCGCACGCGCGCCGCGTGGAGACCGTGGAGCTCGCGCCGCGCTACGACGTGCGCGAGCGGCCCACCCGCGTGCGGGCGTGGGCCGACACGATGGCGCTGCTGCGCTTCGCGCGCGCCGCCCGTGGGCGCAGCGTGCGTCCCGCCCGCGCATGAGGGGAGGCCGGATCCTCCGCCGGCTCGTCTGTGCCCTGGGGGTCCTTCCGCTCGCCGCGCTGCCCGCGCGGGCACAGGGCCCCGTGCTCAAGGTGCCGTACGCCGTGGGCGAGCGCCTCGACTACGACGTGAAGTTCGGCAAGCTGAAGGTCGGCTCGGGCTCCATGGAAGTGGTGGGGGTGGAGAACATCCGCGGCCACGATACCTGGCACACCGTCTTCCAGGTGCGCGCCGGCAACTTCTTCTACCGGGTCAACGACCAGTTCGAGAGCTGGATCGACCGGACCACGGGCAACTCGCTGCGCTTCCAGCAGAACCTGAGCGAGGGACGGCGCGACGTGGAGCGCGTGTTCGAGATGTTCCCCGAGCGCGCGCAGTTCATCGAGCAGGGCGACACGCTGCAGAAGAGCGTGCACGCCCCCCTGGACGACGGCTCGTTCCTGTACTTCATCCGCACCATCCCCCTCGTGGTGGGTGAGACCTACACCTTCGAGCGCTACTTCCGCCCCGATCGCAACCCGGTGACGATCCACGTGCTCCGCAAGGAGCGCGTGAGCGTGCCCGCGGGCGACTTCGACGCGATCGTCGTCCAGCCCGTGATCAAGACCAAGGGCATCTTCTCGGAGAACGGGCACGCCGAAGTGTGGCTGAGCGACGACCCGTCCCGGATCATGCTCCAGATGAAGTCGGGGCTCTCGTTCGGCTCCATCAACCTCTACCTGCGCTCACGCCGCCCAGCGCCGGCGGGGCGGTGAGCGTGGCCGACGACCGCCCACGGGCCGGCGAGGCGGACCTCGCGAAGATCCGCACCATCCCCGTTGCGGTCCGTCCGAACAAGGTGCGTGTGGAGGACTTTGCGCACCCCCCCGCCGGCGACCACTCGTTCGGCGCGTTCCTGGCGGCGCTCCCCGACGTGCTGGTCGCGCGGGACTTCCGGAACGTCGTGCGCGCCGTGGCGGAGGCCGCGCGACGCGGGCGGGGCGTGGTCATCATGCTCGGCGGCCACATCGTGAAGACCGGTCTCGCCCCGGTGCTGGTGGACCTGATGCGCCGCGGCATCGTGACGCACGTCGCCATGAACGGCAGCGCCGCGATCCACGATTACGAGGTGGCGCGCTTCGGCGCGACGAGCGAGGACGTGGCCGCGGGGCTGCGCGACGGGACCTTCGGCATGGCCGAGGAGACGGGCCGCGAGATGAACGAGGCGTTCATCCGCGGCATGGAGGCGGGCATCGGAATGGGGGAGGCGCTCGGCGCCGCGCTGGACGGCGTTGCGTCGCTCGCGAACCCCGAGCTGTCGCTCCTCCTGGCCGCCTACCGCCTTGGCATCCCGCTCACCGTGCATGCGGCGCTCGGCGCCGAGATCATCCACCAGCATCCGGCGGCGAGCGGCGCGGCGATCGGCGACACCAGCCACCGCGACTTCCGGCGGCTCGCGCACTCACTGATTCGCATCGACGACGGCGGCGTGGTGCTGAACCTGGGCAGCGCGGTGATCATGCCCGAGGTCTTCCTCAAGGCGCTCACCATCGCGCGCAACCTCGGCGACGGAAAGCCGCAGGGCTTCACGACGGTGGATCTCGACATGCAGCGCCACTACCGCCCGCGGATGAACGTGGTGCAGCGCCCCACGCTCCAGAGCGGCAAGGGCTACGAGATCACGGGGCACCACGAGATCATGGTGCCGATGCTGGCCTGGGCGATCGTGGAAGAGCTGAAGTGATCGGGCGCTCGCGGCTTTGCCGCGAGCTTGACGGGCGGGTCGCGCAGCGACCGCGAGCGCCCGGCCTTACTCGCTCCAGCGGTCGCGCAGGCGACGCGCCGTCGCGGGGCTGAAGATGCGGATCACCAGGTAGACGAGCGCGCCGACGATCGCGACCTTGATGGCCACGAGGAAAAGCCAGCCGAAGAGCGCGAAGCTCACGGCGAAGAGGCCGAAGAGGAGCTTGAGCAGGAACAGCCCGCCGACGGCGAATAGGCCGATCATGAAGATGGTACGAAGCATGGACGAACTCCCGTGCGGGTCTGACGGAACATACGGTCGCACCGTGGCGGCTGTTTCAGCAACCCGCCGTCCACGGTGAACCCCATGCCCGACGTCGTCGTCGCGGGCGGGGGGATCGCAGGCCTCACGATCTCCCTGGCCCTGGCGTCACGCGGCCGGCGCGTCGTCGTCATCGACGAGGCGCGCCCGGGGGCTGCGTCGATCGCATCGGCCGGGATGCTGGCGCCGAGCATCGGCTTCGCGCCGGGAATCCGGGAGCGGGCCATCGCGGCGCGCGACTGCTATCCCGCCTTCCTCGCGGCGCTCCACGATGTGACGGAGATCACCGTGCCGCTGGACCGGCGTGGCATCCTCGAGCTGGTTAACCAGGACGACGCCGGGCACGCGGCGCGGCGCGCGAGCGCGAGTCCGGGCGCCCGTTGGCTCGACGAACGCGCCTTGCTGGCCCTCGAGCCGCTGCTCCACCCCGGCTTCGTCGGGGTGCTGCACCCGGGAGACGGGGCGGTGGATGCGGGCGTGCTGATGGAGGCGCTCACGAAGGCGGTCGCCCGATCGGCGCACGTTCGGCGGCTGCACGCGGCCGTGGTCGCCGTCGAGATCGGGGAGCGCGAGGCATGGGCGACGACGGGGGACGGGGCGCGGGTCGGGGGGCGCCATCTGGTGATCGCCACGGGGGCGTGGGCGCGCCAGCCGAGCGGACTGCCTCGCCCACTGCCCGTGCGCCCCGTCCACGGCGAGCTGCTGCGACTTGCGGGCGCCGCACCCGGACACGTGATCCACGGGCCTGACGGCTACCTCATTCCCCGCGGCGGAACGGTGCTCGTCGGAGCCACGAGCGCCGAGAATGGCTTTCGCGCGGCGCCGACCGATGGGGGCCGGGCCGCGCTGCTGGCCGCTGCGGCGCGGATGCTTCCCGCCCTCGCCGGGGTGCCGGTCGTTGCCCACTGGGCCGGGCTGCGGCCCGTGACCCCGGACGGCCTGCCGATCCTGGGGCGCGACCCGGATCGGCCCGCGCTCGTGTACGCCTGTGGCGGATCGCGCAACGGAATCCTCTTCGGGCCGTGGGCGGCGGAGCGGATCTCGGAGGAGATGGCTGGAGCGACATCCGGCGCGCTCGATCCATTCAGGGTGGAGCGGTTCGCGGGCCGGGAACGGCCGGAGCCAGCGGGCTGAGCCGAGACTCGATCCTCTCGCAGACGAGCGCCCGCCGGTCCGGCGCACCGGGTGGAGCGTATAACTTGCCGAGGTAACCATCACGGCGGCTGGTGCCGGTTACCATGCCTTTACCCCCCCGTGCACCCCCGCTATAATCCGCAGCGTCAACACGTTGCGCCCGCCGTCCCCGCGGCCCGCCTCACGGGCCGCCTCCTGGCTGGACCCTCGCCGATTGCAGTCGTCGACCGTCCGACCGTCAGACCGTCAGACCAGCAGTCATGGGCGAACCTCTCTACCAGATCATGGGCCGCCACCAGGCGCCCGCGCTTCCCGAACGGAAGCCCTCGTGGCTCAAGGTGAAGGCGCCGGGAGGCCCCAACTACCTGCGCCTCAAGCAGTTGATGGCCGACATGGACCTGAACACGGTCTGTGCCGAAGCCCACTGCCCCAACGTGGGCGAGTGCTGGGAGCACGGCACCGCCACCTTCATGATCCTCGGCAACGTCTGCACGCGGAACTGCGCCTACTGCGCGGTTGCCCACGGACGCCCGCCGAAGTACGACCCCACGGAGCCCGAGCGCGTCGCCGAGGCCGCCAGCGTGATGAAGCTCCAGCACGTGGTGCTCACCTCGGTGGACCGCGACGACCTGCCGGACTTCGGCGCGTGGGCGTTCGCGGAGACCATCCGCCAGATCAAGCTCCGCAGCCCGTCGACGTCGGTGGAGGTGCTCGTCCCGGACTTCCAGGGGAAGGAAGAGTCCATCCGCACCGTCCTGGAGGCGGAGCCGGACATCTACAACCACAACACCGAGACGGTGCCGCGGCTGTACAAGAAGTGCCGGCCCGGGGGGCGCTACGAGCGCGTGATGAACATCTTCACCACCTCCAAGCGCCTCGCCCCGCACATCCCCACCAAGACGGGCATCATCCTCGGCATGGGCGAGACGAACGAGGAGGTGGTGCAGGTGATGCGGCACCTCCGCGAGGTCGACGTCGACATCCTGACCCTCGGCCAGTACCTCCGCCCGTCGGACGGACACGTGGCGCTGGACCGCTACGTCACGCCGGACGATTTCCGTCGCCTGTACGAGATCGGCATGTCGCTCGGCTTCCGCCACGTGGAGAGCGGGCCCCTCGTGCGCTCCAGCTATCACGCCTGGGAGCAGGTCCAGGCGGCGGGCGTGTAGGCGCGCCCGCGACGCGCCGCGGTCCGGTGGGCGGCGGTCAGCCTGCCGGACCCCGACCCGCGCGCGCTCCGTCCCGATTGCCGACCGCCGACCGCTGACCGTCGCTGCCTTCTTCCCGAACGAATCCTCCCCACGCCAAATGGCTGCCAAGAAAAAGTCCGAGAGCCAGACCAAATCCGATCCCGCGCTCAATCTCGAGCTGCTCAAGTCGATGCTGCTGCAGCGGCGCTTCGAGGAGCGCACGGCCGAGGCCTATGCGCTGGGCAAGATCGGCGGGTTCTGCCACCTGTACATCGGGCAGGAAGCCGTGAGCACGGGCAGCATCAGCCTGCTGCGTCCCGACGACTACATCATCACCACCTATCGCGACCACGGGCAGGCGCTGGCGCGCGGGATGACGCCGCGCTCGGTGATGGCCGAGCTGTTCGGCCGGCAGGACGGCTGCTCGCGGGGCAAGGGCGGGTCGATGCACATGTTCGACCGCAACCTGAACTTCCTGGGCGGCCACGGCATCGTCGGTGGCCACGTGCCGATCGCCGCCGGCGTCGGCTTCGCGATCAAGTATCGCGGCGGCGACCAGGTCATCATCTGCTTCATGGGCGAGTCCGTGGTGAACACCGGCGCGTTCCACGAGGCGCTGAACATGGCCGCGCTCTGGAAGCTGCCCTGCGTGTTCATCATCGAGAACAACCGCTACGGCATGGGCACCGCGCTCGAGCGTGCGTCGGCCATCCACGACATCTACGAGCGCGGCGCCGCGTACAACATGAACCGCCAGCAGTGCGACGGGCAGGACGTGTTCGCCGTGCGCGAGGCGGTCGGCCAGGCCATCGAGCTCGCGCGCAAGGAGCAGCACCCGACGCTGCTGGAGATCCGCACGTACCGCTTCATGGGGCACTCGATGTCCGACGCGGTGAGCGGCACCTACCGCACGAAGGCGGAGCTGGAGGAGTACATGAAGCGCGACCCGATCGCCCTCCTGCGCACGCGCATGGAGGAGCAGGGCGAGATCACCGAGGAGCAGCTGAAGCAGATGGACGAGGAGATCAAGGCGTCGGTGCAGGACGCCTGGGACTTCGCCGACGCGAGCCCCGAGCTTCCCATCGAGGCGTTGTACGAAGACGTCCTCGTCGACACCACGACCTGAGCCGACTCATGCCAATAATCACGTATAGAGATGCGCTCGGCGACGCCATCCGCGAGGAGATGCGGCGCGACGACCGGGTGTTCCTGATGGGCGAGGAAGTGGCCGTCTACAACGGCGCCTACAAGGTGTCCAAGGGATTCCTGCAGGAGTTCGGCGAGATGCGCGTCGTCGACACGCCGATCACCGAGCTCGGCTTCGCCGGCGTGGGCGTGGGGGCGGCGATGGTGGGGCTGCGGCCGGTCATCGAGTTCATGACCTGGAACTTCGCGCTGCTCGCCATCGACCAGGTGGTGAACGCGGCGGCGAAGATGCTGTCCATGTCGGGCGGCCAGTACAACATGCCGATGGTGTTCCGCGGTCCCAACGGCGCCGCGCTGCAGCTCGGGGCGCAACATTCGCAGGCGTGGGAGTCGTGGCTCGCGCACATTCCCGGACTCAAGGTGGTGGCGCCGGGCACCCCGTACGACGCGA
Organism: Gemmatimonadota bacterium; assembly: GCA_028287225.1. GTDB lineage: Bacteria > Gemmatimonadota > Gemmatimonadetes > Gemmatimonadales > Gemmatimonadaceae > AG11. The sequence continues at coordinate 478 of JAQBPZ010000033.1, read as the reverse complement.
AGGGGCTGCTCAAGAGCGCCATCCGCGACGACAACCCGGTGTGCGTGCTGGAGGGGGAGATGCTGTACAACACGAAGGGCGAGGTGCCCGACGAGGAGTACCTGATCCCGCTCGGCAAGGCCGAGCTCAAGCGCGAGGGCGACCACTGCTCCATCATCACGTTCGGCAAGATGGTGCTCGTGGCGATGCAGGCCGCTGACGCGCTCGCGAAGGAAGGCATCCGGGTGGACGTCGTGGACCTCCGTACCATCCGCCCCATGGACGTGGAGGCGATCGCGGCGTCCGTCACCAAGACGAACCGCGCCGTGGTGCTCGAGGAAGGCTGGGAGATCTGCGGCGTTGGAGCGCAGGTGGTGGACTACATCCAGCGCGAGTGCTTCGACCACCTCGACGCCCCCGTGGTGCGCGTGCACCAGGCCGACGTTCCGATGCCGTACACGAAGAGCCTGGAGAAGGCCGCGAAGCCCGACCTGCCGAA
>JAQBPZ010000286.1 GCA_028287225.1 Gemmatimonadota bacterium | reverse complement strand
TTGCCGAGGAAGTCGCCATTCACGTGCAGCTTTCGTGCGATGAGCTGATCGACACCAGAGCGCACGCGCATGGCACGACTCGCGAAGAAAACGTCCTCATCATGTGACGCTCGGCAGAGAGCCCACTCCGGCACGTCGAGGCCTGCGCGCGCGGCGAGCTCGTAACCCACTGCTTCTGCCACGACCACCTCAATCTCGGGACCCTTGATGAAGTAGTCGAAGCCGTCGCTCGCTCCGGCGATGCGCGGCCGCGTGCTGAATACGAGCCCCGCGTAATGGGGAGTCACCGGTACCGGCACGTCGTCCAGAGTGACCCACCGAACGGGAGGAAGTGCGTCGGGGAGGAGGTCCTGCTGTTCGCTCATGCCGCTCCGCTGGATGGGCTCCGCGTGAAGCCGCCGAGCGCAGGTGCGCCAAGAATATGGCATCCAGCTGTGCTGCGTGAGGGGTGGGCCCAATGTGGGCCCCGACGGGCCGTTAAACCCGGCTACGGGACCGGATGAAGTCGGGCGAATGGAGCCCGAAGCAGATGAGAGTCGGCTATCATAACCGACCCTCCCGGTCTCTCCCACGTCGAACTGGGAGATCTAGGCCCGACCGCCGAAGCGTCTCTCCTTTGCTGCTCGGCAGGTACGCGAACCCTGCGAACGCGATCCACCCCGCTCGACGCGAATGGCGTTGGCGCAGGCGCGAGGACATTCGCGGCGATCGCTCTGAAGGGGATTCGCCGGAATTCGCGTTCGCACAGCACGTGTTGCTGACTCGCCGGTCAGAGTCGCTCGCCGATGTCCGATCCACCGGCCGGCCGCGAGACGGCTCTTGTCGAACCCGCCGAAGTAGCGCAGACTGGTAGTCGCCGGTCGAGGCTGCTTCGAGCCCACACAGGCCGAACCCCACGATCCGGTTGACGGCGAGCATGTCTTCAGCGGCGAGCCCAACCATGACCTCTCCCCACCGCACCCTCCCCCTCTCTACCCGTTGTACCCCACGCTCGAGCCGCGCCCTCCGGTTCGGCCTCCGGCCCTACTGCCGCACCTGCCAGCTGCGGGTCTTCCGGCTCAGCGCCCGCTGCGTGGGCTGCAGCACGGCGTACCCCGGACTGCGAGCGCGACTCGCATGGCAGGGGGCGCTGATCGTCACCACGGCCGCCGTCGCCGGGTGCGCCGCGTGGTGGGTGGGCTGATTGCCGGCGGGATCCGTCGCGGTTGCGAAGGAAACGACACGCGCGGGTGTCGGTCAGCGACGCGGCGCGTCGGTCGGAGCGTTCGTCGAGGCGCCGTCCATCGTGCTGCTGCCGCTCACGATGCCGTAGATGATGAGCGACACGCCGATCGTCAGCAGCAGGTGCACCCAGCCCGGCCCCTGCAGCACGAGCGCGGCGATCGCCCAGATCACGAGCACGGCCAGCCCGCCAATCACCTTGAGATTCATCGTGTTCGCCTCGCGAGCGTGGAGAGTGCCTGCACATCGAATTGACCAGCCTGCGCACCGCCCTTAGCTTGGCAGGCAGACCTGTGGATCGACCGAACGACGGGACGGAGAGTCACGTTTTTGAGCCGATAAGTCCTTCGAGTGGGTTCGATAATCTATACTGACGGCATGCCCCCAGTGCGGGGGAAGCCGGAAGGTGTGGTGAGAGCCTCATTATTTCGACTGGGCTTCAAGAAACCCTCTTCGCTCCTGTTCCTTCGCGGGCTCCGGGCATGCTGCCGGAGCCCGCGTTTTCATGCGGGGGCGGGAACCGACCCTCCGCCGCCGGCATTCGTGCCCCAGCAGGACTCCCTTCTCCGACCGCCGCCATGCCCGACGTGACCGTCACGCGCCGCCTGATGTTCAACGCGGCGCATCGCGTCCACAATCCCGCGCTGTCCGACGCCGAGAACCTGCGGCTGTTCGGCAAGTGCAACAACGTCAACTGGCACGGGCACAACTACACGCTCGACGTCTCGGTGCGCGGCCCGATCGACGAACGCACGGGCTACGTGATGGACCTCGGCGCGCTCAAGGCGCTGGTCACCGCGCGGGTGATCGACCAGGCGGACCATCGCAACTTCAACGTCGACGTCCCGTTCATGCAGGGCATCATTCCGACGTCGGAGAACATCATCGTCGCGATCTGGCGCGAGCTCGAGCCCGTGGTCCGGCCGGGACGGCTCGTGCGGCTCGTGCTCTGGGAGACGCCGAACAACTATGTCGAGTACAGTGGCGAGTAAGCAGATCACCATCCACGACGCGTACACGCGGGCGCGGACCGCGGCGGCCGTGCCGGCTCCGCTCGATCCGGGCATCGCGTCGTACGCGGAGCTGGTCCGGGAGCAGCTCGCGCTGCTGGGCGAGGACCCGCAGCGCGAGGGGCTCGTGAAGACGCCGGAGCGCGTGGCCAAGGCGATGAGCTTCCTCACGCGCGGCTACGGCATGTCGGTGGGCGAGATCGTCGGCGAGGCGCTGTTCGAGGAACGGCACGAGAACATGGTGATGGTGCGCGACATCGAGCTCTACTCCATGTGCGAGCACCACATGCTGCCCTTCTTCGGCAAGGCGCACATCGCGTACATCCCGAACGGCCGCATCGTGGGGCTCTCCAAGCTGCCGCGCATCGTGGAGATGTTCGCGCGCCGGCTGCAGGTGCAGGAGCGCCTCACCGAGCAGGTCGCCACGGCCATCGAGGAAGTGCTCGCGCCGCGCGGGGTGGGCGTGGTGGTGGAGGCGTTCCACATGTGCATGATGATGCGCGGCGTGGAGAAGCAGAACTCGCGCACCATCACCTCGGCGCTGCGCGGGGTGTTCCGCGACGACGGCAAGACGCGGGACGAGTTCCTGCGCCTCGCCTACGCGTCCCCGCGCTAGCATGCGCCTGCATGAGCGGACCGCGCTCGTGACGGGCGCGTCGCGCGGGATCGGCGCGGAGGTC
>JAQBPZ010000266.1 GCA_028287225.1 Gemmatimonadota bacterium | reverse complement strand
GCGTCACGGAGGTGCTGTGCTACGGGACGGCGGTCATCGTGGAGCGCTCCTGATGCGCGTCATGCGGCGCGGGCTGCCGGCGGCGGCGCTGCTGCTCTCGGCCGCGTGCGCGAGTGCTCCGCCGCCGGTCGACGTCCGCGGCCCGCTGCCGATGCCGGAGACCGCACGCGTGGAGCGCCGCGACCGGCTCGGCGCCACCACGCAGCTCGTGGTGGTGACGACGGCGTCGTGGGACACCACGGGCGGGACGCTTCGACGCTACGAGCGCGCGACGCCGGCCGACGCCTGGCGTGCGGTCGGCGCCGCGGTGCCGGTCGTGGTGGGACAGCACGGCCTCGCGTGGGACGACCCTGCGGGTGCGAGGGAGATCGCGCCACCGAAGCGCGAGGGCGACGGACGCGCGCCAGCGGGCGTCTTCGCGCTGGACACGGTGTTCGGCGTCGCGCCGGCCAGCGAGGCCACCTGGATCCGAATGCCGTACCTGCCGGTGACGGCGGGTACCGAGTGCGTGGACGACGTCGCGTCGAGCCACTACAACACCATCGTGGACCGCGCGGCGGTGGGCCGCGTCGACTGGACCAGCGCCGAGCCGATGCGCCGCATCGACCAGTACCGCCTGGGCGTCACCGTGGCGTACAATGCACCCCCGCGTGCGGGCCGCGGGTCCTGCATCTTCATGCACATCTGGGCCGGCCCCGACACGTACACCGCAGGCTGCACCGCGATGGCCGAGCGCGACCTCACCGCGCTGGTGCTGTGGATGGACCGCACGCGCCGTCCTGCGCTGGTGCAGCTCCCCGAGTCGGAATACGCGCGGCTCCGCGGGGAGTGGCTACTGCCGTGACCGGATGCTGAGCCTCGAGAGCTCGCGCTGGGGGACACTCCAGCAGGCGTACGGCAGTGCGGAGGACGTCCCGCGGCTGATCGCCGCGCTCGGCGATGTCCCGGAGCCCGAGGCGCGGGCGCAGGTGTGGTTCGCGCTGTGGCGCATGCTGTGGCGTCCGGACGCGGTATTCGACGCGGCATATGCGGCCGTGCCGCACCTGCTCGCGATCGCCGAGGCGCTCACCTTCGAGGAGCGCATCCAGGCGATCCACCTCGCGCTGCGGGTGGAGCTCCTGCGGCGTGGACCGACCGCCCCGCCGATGCCCGCCGGCCTGGTGGGCCCCTACGGCGCGGCGATCGACGGCCTGGCCGGCGCGGTGTTCCGCTGCAGCGGCGAGCCATGGCCCGCCGAAGTGGCGCAGATCTTCGCCGCGGCGCTGCTGGTGGGCAAGCGCCAGGCCGCCCTGGCCGCCGAGGTGCTGGCGCTGGGGGAGGAGTGAATCAACGGCAACGGCGTTTGCGGTGAGCGGTCAGCGGTCAGCGGTCAGCGGTCAGCGGTAGAAGCGTCCCGAGGTCTGACCGCTCACCGCCAACCGCAAACCGCAAACGCCGTTGAAGTACTTCACATCTCGAATTCGCCGTTGAACGCGACCTGGAACTGGAAGGTCTTCGCCTTGGTGCGCGACTCCATCGCATCCGCGACGCGCTCGAGGCGCTTCGGGATGCCGAGGATCTTCTCCTGCGCGCGCTTGCCGACTTCGTCCAGTCCCGTCAGCGTCTCGATGGCCCAGAAGCGGATCTGCTCCTCGACGATCGTCAGGTAGTCGCGCGGGCCGTAGATGCCGGCGCGGCGGATCACGTCGGCCATCTCGCGGAAGTGCGGCATGCTGACGCCCGGCATGTCGATGGACGGCATGATCTCCGCCGCCGAGGCGAGCGCCGTGTTCGGATCCCGGGCGAGCACTTCCTTGAAGATCGTCCGGTAGAACGTGTAGTGACGCGCCTCTTCCTTCGCGACGTTCGACAGCACGGTGCCGATCGTGGGCTCGTACTTGCCCGCGAGCTTGCCGGTGTTCGCGTGGCTCACCTGCGTCGCGCGCTCCTGGAGCGTGGTGTACACGAACACCCGGTACGGATCCTTGTCCCACGCCGGCTCGAAGCCGGCCTTGAGGTACTCGAACTGCATGCGCTCGAGCACCGGGTTGTCGAGGATGCGGCTGTCGTGCATGTAGTCGTGCAGGACGGCCCCGTGGCGATCCTCCTCGGCGGTCCAGAGGTTGGTCCACTTCGCCCAGAAGGTGTCGCCGCCGAGGTAGGTGGCGAGCAGGCGATGGAAGTGCGGCAGCCCCTCCTCGGTGAGCAGGTTGAGGGCGAGCGCGACGCGCGACGGCAGGCTGATGCCGGAGGAGCGCTCGCGCAGCTGGCGCAGGTGGTGGTCGGGGTCGGTATCCGGCGCGGCGGCGAGCAGCTCGCTCGGGAACCAGAGTACGCGCTTGGCTTCGTGCGTCACCATGAGCTGGTGCACGACCTCCTCGAGGTCGGCCAGCACTTCGACCTTGGCGAGCGTCTCGGACTCGTGTGGTGTCATGTCAACAAATGTGGCGGATGCGTCTCGTGGAGGCTAGCGGGGAATCCCCCGACGCGACGGCGCGCGGGGATCTCCGCGACACGAGGACGAACGCGCGGCCGTGCCCGCTGTTCCGAACGCACGTCCCGGGCCGCGCACCCCCCCCTCAGCGCGGCGCGCGCAGGGCACGGGTCAGCGCGCGGTCCAGCGCCCCGGCGAACGCCTGCTTCTCCCGCGGGCCGTACCCCTTCGGCCCGCCCGTCTCCACGCCCGCCCCACGCAGCCCCTCCATGAAGTCGCGGACCGTGAGCCGCTCCCCGATGTTCTCGGCGGTGTACTCGGTGCCGCGCGGGTCGATGGTCACCACCTGCTTCGCGACCAGCAGGGCCGCCAGCGGGATGTCGGCGGTGATCGCCACGTCGCCCGCGGTCGCATGCTCGGCGATGTACCGGTCCGCGACGTCCGGCCCGCCCTCCACCCGGACCGCCGTGGCCGTGGGATGGCCGATCGGCAGGGGCATCCGCGCGTTGGCCACCAGGATGAGCGGAACGCGCAGCCGGTCGGCGGCGCGAAAGACGATGTCCTTCACGTCTCGCGGCGCGGCGTCGGCGTCGATCCAGAGGCTGAAGGCGGGCGTCGGCGCGGGTGCGGTCATGCAGGCAAGCTAGTGCGGCGCGCGGCGCGCGCGCTGGACAGGCCGGAGGCGCCCCCGCAGATTTGCACGGTGGACTCCTTCCCGGAGCGGTGAGCGCATGGACGACCGGATTCCCGAGACGCAGCCCAGCGGCGCGCTCGTTCCCCCGCCACGGGTGCCGCCGACCGCGGTCGCCACGTCAGCACCGCTTCCCCCGCGCGGGCCCGGCGGCCATGCCGCGCGGGTGCACTCGTCCCGAACCGGCGCCGGCGCATTCCTCGCCGCGGCCCTGGACGAGCTGGACCGCCTCGGCGACCGGATCGCGGGCGCGCTGGGCATTCACTAGTGCCCCAGCGCGAGGCATGGCTTCGAGGCCCGGTGCCCGGCGTCGCGCCCCTGCTGCAGCCGGTCGCGCACGCCCTGATCCAGGCGCGCGACGAGGTGCGCGACATCGTCGCGACCCTGTCCGACGACCAGCTCTGGGTCCGGCCGGCCGGCGTGGCGTCGGCCGGCTTTCACCTGCAGCACCTGTCGGGCGTCATCGACCGGCTGTTCACCTATGCGCGTGGCGAGCGGCTGAGCGGTGCACAGTTGACGGCCCTCTCGCTGGAGGGCGAACCGCCCGCGTCCGGCGCCACCGCCCGGGCGCTCGCGCTTGCGCTCGACGCCCGGGTGGAAGCGGCGCTGGTGCAACTGCGCGCGACCACCGAGGAGGAGCTCACCGCTCCGCGCGCGGTGGGCCGCGCGAAGGCGCCATCCACGGTCATCGGGCTGCTCGTCCACGCCGCCGAGCACACGACGCGGCACGTCGGCCAGCTCCTCGTCACGGCGCGCATCGTCGCGCAGGTGGAGCCCTGACGGTACGGATTGCGTCGTCCGGCGGCGCTCGCTATCTACGGGCATGACACCCAACCAGGGAGTGGGCGACCGCTGGCTCGCCGGCCAGGCGATCCAGGGCGTCGAGTATGCGCTGCACGACGCGGTGGAGATCGTCGGCGGACAGCTCGACGGTGAGCGCGGGACCATCGCGCTGCTGATGGGACTCTCTCCCGAGCCGAGCTATCTCGTTGCGCTGCCCGGACGACGCGACGTTCGCGTGCGGCAGTCGGCGCTGCGCCGCGCGGCAGGCGGGTGACGCCGGGCTACGCGCGGCGCATCGGGCCCTTCTCGGGCACCATGCTGGTGGTCGGCGGCATCATCGGCTCGGGCATCTTCCTCAACCCGGCGATCGTCGCGCAGCGTGTCGGTTCGGCGCGGCTCATCATGGCCACCTGGGGACTCGGCGCGCTGGTCGCGCTGCTCGGGGCCTTCATCTTCGCCGAGCTTGGCGCACGGCGCCCCGCGGCCGGCGGCGGGTACGTCTACCTGCGCGAGGCGTTCGGCGAGCTCCCGGCGTTCCTCTACGGCTGGGCGCTGCTGCTCGCGATCGCGACGGGAGCGGCGGCCGCGGTGGCCGTCACGTTCGCCAGCTACGCCTCTCCGCTGCTCGGCCTGCCCCCCACGAGCGAGCGCTGGCTGGCCGCCGCCGCGATCGCCGTGCTCTCGCTCATCAACGCCGTGGGCGTGCGGCCCGGCGCATGGACGCAGAACGTCTTCACGGTGCTCAAGCTCGCCGCGATCGCCGCCCTGGTGCTCGGGGCGCTGGTGGGGTCGGGCGATCCCACGGTGGGCGCGGCGGCCGCCGCCGCAGGCACCGCGACGGCCCATCCCGCCGGCGTGTGGGCCGTGACGCTCGCGCTGGGGACGGCCCTGGTGCCGGTGCTCTTCGCCTACGGCGGCTGGCAGCAGGCCAACTTCGTGGCGGAGGAGATGGTGGAGCCCGAGCGCAACCTCCCGCGCGCGCTCATCGGGGGCGTGTTCCTGGTAGCCGCCGTGTACCTCGCCGCGAACGTCACCTACCTGCGCGCGCTCGGCACCGAGGGGCTCGCGAACAGCCACGCACCAGCGGCCGACGTCATGAGCCGCTATTTCGGGCCGGTCGGGCGCCGGCTCATCGCGGCGGGGATTGCCGTCTCCACCTTCGGCTTCCTCAACCTGGTGATCCTCGTCACCCCGCGCGTGTATCAGGCGATGGCGCGCGACGGACTGTTCTTCGCCCGGTTCGCCGAGCTGCACCCGCGCTTCCGCACGCCGGTAGACGCCATCGCCGTGCAGGGCGCCTGGGCCGTGGTGCTGCTGGTGTCGGGCAGCTACGGGCAGCTGCTGGACTGGGTCACCTTCGCCGACTGGATCTTCTTCGGCGTCACCGCGGCCACGCTCGTGGTGTACCGGCGCCGCGATGCCGCGGTGGCGACGCCGCGCTTCCGCGCGCCGTGGTACCCCACCTCGGTGGCGCTCTTCGTGGTCGCGTGCCTGTACGTGGTGGCGGGCGCGATCGTCTCCAACCCCGCCAACGCGGCGCGCGGCACACTGCTGCTCGCGGCGGGAATCCCGGTGTTCCACTGGTGGTCGCGTCGGCGGCCCGCGCGCGCCTCCGCGTAGCATGGCGCCGGACGGCTGGTGCTGTCCACGAACGCGAATGGTCACGAATCGGGTACGAATGTCCGCGATCGGCTTCCTCGGGTGACGTCGCCCATGCGGGGTCATTCGTCCGCCGGAGGCGTTCGCTATCATTCGCGTTCGATGACAAGCATGGGCCGGCACTCGCACGGCTGCAGGCAGACACCCTTCCTCGACACGCAGGCCGCGTCATGGCGCTCACCGCGACGATCTACAACTTCGACATCCAGCTCGCCGACGTGGACCGTGGCGTGTACGAGCCGCTGTCGTTCAAGGTGGCCTGCCAGCCCTCGGAGACGGAGGAATACCTCATGTCCCGCGTGCTCGCCTACTGCCTGGAGTTCGCCGAGGGCATCGTCTTCTCCAAGGGCATCGCCGAGCCGGAGATGCCCGCGCTCGCCGTGCGCGACCTCACCGGCGCGCTCAAGGTCTGGATCGACGTGGGCGCCCCCGATGCCGCCCGCCTGCACAAGGCGAGCAAGGCAGCGCCGCGCGTGGCGGTCTACACGCATCGCGAGCCGCGCCACCTGCTCCAGGCGCTCGCGGGCGAGCGGATCCACCGCGCCGCGGAGCTGGAGCTCTACGCCATCGACCGCGACCTGATCGCCGGCCTCGTGGAGCGCCTCGACCGGCGGAACAGCTGGGAGCTCAGCATCACCGAGCGTCACGTGTACGTGGCGGTCGGCGGAGTCACCATCGAGGGCGACGTCAGGCGCTTTCCGCTGGAGTAGACGCGCGGCGGTGGACCGCCGATTGCGCACGCTCCCGGTGCCGCCAGCGTCCCGCACCCGGAGCCCCGTGCCTCATCCCGCCACGCGCCTGCCCGCCTTCGATCCCGAGTCCGGCACTCTCAACGTCATCGTGGAGACGTCCAAGGGAAGCCGGAACAAGATCGCGTTCGACCCGGCGCGCGAGCTGTACGAGCTCTCGGGGGTGCTGCCCGCGGGTGCGTCGTTCCCGTACGATTTCGGCTTCATCCCGTCCACCGTCGGCGAGGACGGCGACCCGATCGACGTGCTCGTGATGATGGACGAGCCGGTGTTCGCCGGCTGCCTCGTGCGATGCCGCCTGCTCGGCGTGATCACGGCCCGCCAGACGGAGCGCGACGGGGAGGCGATGCGCAACGACCGGCTGGTCGCGGTCTCCGCCAAGTCCTCGACCCACGACGAGCTGCACTCGCTCGCCGACCTCTCGGAGGCGCTGCTGCACCAGATCGAGCACTTCTTCATCTCGTACAACGACGCCACGGGCAAGCGCTTCGAGGTGCTCGGGCGGAAGGGTCCGCGCGCGGCGCGCACGCTGGTGGAGGAGGGGGAGGCGCGCCATCGCTCCGCGCAGAAGCGCCGCGCACCGCGCAAGGCCGCGAAGAAGCCGCGCTAGCCGTCGCGGTACGGCGACGGCTCCGCTTCCACGTAGCTCCTGAGCAGGTTCAGCATGCGCGTGTCGGTCGCCGTGTGGTCGTCCAGCTTCGGCGTCTCGATGACCTTCGGCACGCGCGCCAGGCGGTCGTCGTTCATGATCCGGCGAAAGGGCATGGCGCCCAGCGAGCCTTCCGCGATGAGCTCGTGCCGGTCCCGGTGCGAGCCGAACGGCGTCTTGGAGTCGTTCAGGTGCATCACGCGCAGGCGGTCGAGGCCGAGGGCATCGGACAGCCGCGCCATGACGCCGTCGTAGTCGCCCACGAGGTCGTATCCGGCCGAGTACACGTGACAGGTATCCAGGCAGATGCCCACGCGCGCCTGGAAGGCGGGATCGACGAGCGAGATGATGGCCGCCAGCTCCTCGAAGGTGGAGCCGAGCGACGTGCCGGATCCAACGGTGGTCTCCAGGCACAGGATGGTGCGCCCCGGTGCCAGGGCGAACGCCTCGTTGATGCTGTCGGCGTTGCGCGCGATCCCCGACTGCCGCTCGTCCATGAAGTTGCCCGGGTGCGACACCAGGAAGTCCAGTCCGAGCGCCTCGCAGCGGCGCAGCTCGGTGGTGAACGACTCGATCGACCGCGCGCGGAGCACGGGGTCCGGGCTCGCGAGGTTGATCAGGTAGGAATCGTGCGCCATCGTGGCCTGCACGGCGGTGGCCGTGAGCCGCTCCCGGAACGAGCCGCACTCCGCCTCGGCACAATCCCGCTCGGCCCACCGGTTCGCCATCTTGGTGAACACCTGCATGGCGGTCGCGCCGATCGCCGCCGCGCGTGGCGGCGCCTCGGGAACGCCGCCAGCGGCCGAGATGTGGGCGCCGAGTAGCATGTCAGTCATGCCTGCAAGATAGTCCCACGTGATTGTCGTGCGGGTCGCACGGTCAACCGCCTCAGCGCGGGGGAACGCGGGGGACGGCCGCTCGGGACGCCGCAGGTGGCGTCGGTTCGGACCGAATGCAGCGAGTGCACCGAGAACTGCCGAATCGTCTCCGGTGCAGCGCGTCCGTCACCGCGCCGTGAAGGCATTCGGCAGTTCTCGTTTCAACTCGCTGCATCCGCTCCGGACCGGCCCGTCTGGATGCGTCCCGAGCGGCCGTCGTTCGGGGCGGGGAATCGCCGTCGTGCCGTGCTGCCCGCGCACAGGTCCTACTCGGCCAGCTCCGTCGC
>JAQBPZ010000249.1 GCA_028287225.1 Gemmatimonadota bacterium | reverse complement strand
TGCCGCGCGCCTGGCCGGAACGGGCGCCACGGCGACGGCCGACGGCGCGCGCTCGGTGGGGCCCGGCAGGGTGTTGAGCAGCCGCTCGGCGGCCGCCACCTGCACCTGGAGCTCGCAGGCGCGCTCGGCATCGGTCAGGATGCGCGCGCCGGGCGCGGCGCTGCCCGTGCCGCTCGCCAGGCGCGACGCTCGTACCAGCGCCACCTCGGCACCGGCCAGCGCCGCCGGCGCGTGCTGCATCGCCGGCCCTCCGCGCGCGCGCTCCAGCGATGCCCACAGCTCCGGGCGTGCGCGGACGTTGGGCAAGACATCGAGCGGGCGCAGCTCGGGAATCGTCCCGGCCTCCAGGGCGAGCACGAGCCGGCGCGTTTCGGCGAGGGCCGTGTCGGCGGCGCCGTCGCGCGGATCCCATGCATAGGCATCCCGGGCGTATGCAAGCCACGCGGCAGCCCGTGCCGCGACGTAGTCGCGACGCGGCGAGGGGACGGCGGCGGCATCGTGGCCGAGTGCGGCGACGCGGCGCGACCAGGAGTCGAGCGTCTGTGCGTCTTCGCCGATCACCTCGTTCGTCACGCGGGCGCCGAGGGGGCTGAGTGCGCCGGGCTGGCGCACGGGCGCACAGGCCGACGCGAGCGCGAGCAGCGGAAGGGGAAGCAGCGTACGGAGGCGGGACATGGACAGCCTGCCTGAATGGGAGGGGGAAAGGGCGGGACGCGTCATCGGTCGTTCGCCACGCGGGCGCGCCAGAAGGCAGCGGGATTGGACAGGGTCTGCTCGGTGAGGCGGAAGCCGGCGGTGGCAAAGGCGCCCGCGCCGCCGACGTTGGCGAAGTCCGGGTCGCGCAGGGCGCCGAAGCGATAGCCGCCCTCGAGCTGGATCCGGCCCTGGAAGTCGTAGACCGCCGACGGTGCGGCATTCCACAGCAGCAGGCCGCTGTTGGTCTCCATCAGCAGCCGGCCATCGGCGCGGATGCTGAATCCGCGGCCGAGCCTGCGGTCCAGGCGCGCGCCGCCGAAGTGGTCGGCGGTGCGGACGCGCTGCGCGGAGTCACCCGCGACGCTCGTGGTGGCGAGGCGCAGCGCGTAGCGCCCGTTCAGCTCCAGGCCGGACAGGGGCGCCCAGACGGCGTCGGTGGTGCCGATGAGCCGCTGCGCCTGGGTGTTCGACGCGCGCAGCACGTCGCCGGCGGCGTTGACCGACCGGCGCCACTCGATCTTCGCCAGCGCGTTGAAGCGCTCCGACGTCACCGGGCGAAGGGCGAGGCCCAGCAGCGAGCGCTCGTCCACGCGCGTGCCCAGGCCGTCGGTGCGCGATGCATCGCGGCCGTTGGCCCAATCGTGCAGGGTGATCAATGCCATGCCCGCGTTGATCGCGGCGTCGCCCGTGACCTGGAAGCGCATGCTCTGCGAGTTCACGCTGCGCTGCACTTCGCTGTTGAGCGCGAAGCGCGCCTGGTCGCCGGCCGGATTCCAGCCGAGGCCCGCACCCGCTGACCAGCGGTCGACCTCGGGCTGCGCGAAGGGAAGGGCGCGCGCGGGGTCGATGAGGGAGGCGCGGCTCAACCCGACGCGGCGCTCGAACATCGAGGTCACCTGCCAGCCCGCACCGAGCGCGTGACGCTGGTTCCAGCCGAACAGCGCCGAGTGGGCGGCGCGTACCTCGTCGCTGGAACCGGTGGACGACTCGAAGCCCGTCCACAGCGCGCCGCCGAGGATCCCCTCGGCGCGCAGCTGGCCGGAGGTCACCGAGGTGGCGGCGCTGTCGAGGCCCCTGGAGATGCGGTGCGCGGCTTCGAGGCGCAGGCCCAGGGGCAGGCGCAGCGTGATGCCGGTGCCCACCTGGTCCGGGCGCGACGCCGCGACGCCGTTCAGGGGCGTCGCGAGGGTGTGGCTGCCGGAGACCCAGGTGTCCACGCGCGAGGTGACCTGCGTGTTCACACGCGCCGTCACGGCGCTGGCGGTCCCCATGGTGCCGGCCAGGCTCTCCGCCACCAGGGCGATGTCCTGCGTGATCCTGCGGCCCCCGATGCTCTGCTCGCCGGTGATGCCGCTCGCGCTGCGGTCGGCGCCGAACTGGCTGAAGTGCGTGCGGTCGTGGTGCAGGCGCAGGATCCCGGCGCCGGCCAGCTTCGCGGAAACGCCGACGCTCACCTCGTCCAGGGCGGAGGCGAGGCGCGGGTCGGCGGCGCCGAGTCCCTCGCCCACCTTCATCCAGTGTCCGTCCAGCGCGAAGCGGTCGTCCGGCAGCGCCCAGCGGGTCGTGGCGCTCAGGGCGGTGCCGGCGGAATCCGGCGACTGCGCGCGCAGCATGCCGCCCCGCAGCTGGAGGCGGCCACGGCTCATCCGGACATCCGCGTTGAAGAGGTGCGTCGCGGCCGGCACGCCGGCCAGCGCCGGCGTGGCCGACGCGCCGTCGCGGATGCCGGACAGGCCGATGGTGAGCGTGTCGAGCACCGAGGAGCTGATGCGCAGGAGCTTCACCGCGTCGGCGTCCACCCGCGCGCCGCCCACGAAGTGCGCAAGGCCGGCCGTGTTGCGCTCCACGGTGGCGACCACGAACACCGGGTTCCCCGACGGGTCGGCGGAGGGCACCGGCAGGCGGAGCAGCACCACGCCGGTGGTGTAGTCGATCTGGTAGTCGGTGGTGCGGGTCAGCACCTGCCGCACGACGACGCGCGCCGCATTCTCCACGGCGCGGACCTCGATGGCCAGCTGCTCGGTGCCGGCGCGAATGTCGGAGCCCAGGAGGTACGGGCCCGTGCTGCCGTCGGCGCGCAGCTGCCGGCGCTCGAGCGCCTGGTGCGTCATGCTGCCGAACGAATGCCAGGTGAGCGCGCCGGTGGTGAGCTGCGCGCTGGCGCCGGTCACGGCGCGGCGGTACGCGCCGAGCTCGCCGTCGCGGCCGAAGCCCTCGGTCTGCACGTCGCCCGCCGCGATCCAGTCCATGCCGTGGTCGACGCGTGCCGAGAGTGCCCGGGACGAGGGCGCCACGATGCGGCTCCGGCTGTTGTCGCCGAACGTCAGGAAGCGGTCGTCGCCGAGTGGATCGTAGCCCTGCTGAAAGAACTGGGCGTCGGTGCGGCGCGAGTCGTACGACATCGACACCGACGTCTGCTCGGTCAGCGCGCCCTGGAGCGTGAGGGCGCCGAACGCCCCGGGCGCCGCGCCTACCCCGACCTGGCCGATGCCCGTGGCCAGCAGCGACCGCACCGAGGCGAAGATGCGGAGCGGGATGGCGCCCCTGGCCTTGTCGGCGGTCAGGCGGACGGCGCCCGCGCCGACCTGGTAGCCCGCGACGAGGGGCACCGTGAGCCAGCCCTGGGCATCGGTGCGCAGCTGGAGGCCCATCGAGCTGGCGTCGGCGTCGGGCGCGTCCACGCGTGCACCCGTGGCCTCCACGGTGATCATCGGCGAGCCGGCCACCGGCACGCCCCACTGGTCCAGGACGCGAACGCGGACCGGCACCGCGTGCGGCGCGTCGCCGCGCAGCGTCGGCGGCTCGGCCGGCGTCACGAACCGCGATGGTGCGCCCGACACGTGCACGGCGATGCTGTCGGCCACGCCGAGCGAGTCGGCCGTGCCCGTCACGACGCGGAGGTGGTGCGGGCCGGCCGCGAGCTCCACGTTGATGAAGTCCTGGGTGCCGTCCACGCGCAGCGTCCCGTCGCGCAGGAACCGCGCGCCGTCGTAGAGGCGCACCGGGGTGCCGGGCAGGCCGCGCACGCCGGCGTAGAACCGGGTCGTGGTGATCACGCTGCCATCGAGCGGCGCGCTGAAGTGCGGCACCGGCCCGGTAACCACCTCCGAACGGGTCTGCTGCGCGCGCTCGGCGGCGGTGTGCATCGGCGCCACCGTGAGCGGGGCGGCAACGACGCTGTCGGTGGCGATGGCCGGCGGGCGGTTCGCGGCGAGCGTCGCCACGGGAATGGCCCCCACCGCCGGAGTGGTGCAGCCGCAGGTGGTGGCCACCACGGCGCCGGCGCGCGGCACCAGACGGATGCTCGTGCGCGGCATCGTCCAGCCGTCCGCCTGCACCACCACCACCTCGTCCGCGCTGGAGGGGAACACGAAGTCGCGCGGGATCGCGAGCGGATCGAGGCGCAGCGCGTGCGTGCCCGTGGCGAAGTTGCGGAACGAGTAGCGGCCTTCCCTGTCGGTGGTCACGACCTCGCCGCTGGCGTCCCACACCTGCACGCCCGCCAGCCCTTCCTCGCCCGCCTGCTGCACGCCGTCCGCGTTGCGGTCCAGCCACACCTTGCCGATCAGGGTGCGCTCGCGGAGCGCGAAGCTGCGGCGCGGCGTGACCACCGCCACCGCCGTGTCGCTGTGCACCAGGCCGCCCTCGGCCTCCGCCCACGCGCTGTTGCGCAGGTCCGCGCCGGCCGCCGGGGTCGCGACCACGGCGGCGTAGCGGACCGCGATGCTCGCGCCCGGCGCCAGCGCGCCGGCGAGGTGGAAGGCGAGGTCGGCGCCGTTCACCGACACCGAGTCCACGACGGCGGACCGCGAGGGGCTGTAGAGCATGCCGCCGGGCAGCAGGTCGTGCACGACGAGCGCGCGCAGCGTCGTCGACCCGGTGTTGCGCACCGTGACGGTGTACGGGATCGCGTCGCCGACCGCCGCCTCGAGCACGGCGGCGGTCTTGGTGATGGCCAGCTCGTTGCCGGCGAACGGGGTGACGGACACCAGCGCGTTGGCGCGCCGCGCGCCGGCGTTGTCGGCGGTGATGCTCGTGCGGTCCGACAGCGAGTCGCCCGGCGGGCGCGACACGATGGTGGTGTAGAGGTCGATCACGCCCGACGCGCCGGCCTTGAGCGTGCCGAGGGGCCAGGACAGCTCGGCGCCATTCACCGTGGCGCCGGTGGACGACACGAAGGCGAGCGAGGCGGGCAGCGTGTCGTGCACCACCGCATTGGTAGCGTCGGTGGCCGAGACGTTCGAGTAGGTGATGCGGAAGTGGACCGCCGTGCCCACGTTCACGCGCGTCACGCCCACGATGCGCTCGGAGATCGCCATGACGGCGGAGGAGATGCGCGTGCCCACCGACGCGGCCGCGGTGAGTGCGACCGTGCCGGCGGCGTTGCCGTAGCGCATGGCCCCGACGTTCGAGAGCACGCCGTCAGGTGCACCCGGCGCCACCACCGCCCGGAGGGTGAGCGTGCCCGTGCGGCCCGGCGCCACGACGCCCGGGGTCACCCGGACGATGGCGCGGCCATCGGCGGCAACGGACGTCGTGCCGGCGTCCGCGTCGGCCGCGTCGGTCAGCGGCGCACCGTCGAGCACGAGCGAGCCGGGGACGTAGCGCGCGTTCCCGGGCAGGGTGTCGAGCGCGATGGCGGCGGTGGCGTCGCCGTCGCCGGCGTTGGTCCAGCGGATGGTGTACCGCAGCGTGTCGCCGATGGTCGCCTCGCTGCGGTCCACCAGCTTCTGGAGGGTCAGGCTCGGGCGCGGCAGCACGGCCACCGCCACGGTGACCCGGTCCGTCGTGGCCACGGCAGCGCGCGCGTCGCTCGCGCTGGTGGCGGTGATGGCGAGCGTGACGATGCTGCCGTCGATCGCCGCGGCGGGCACGACGTAGACGGCAAGCACGCTCGTCGAGCCGCCACGGGCGATCGGCAGCGGGCCCGTGATGGGGACGTCGGCGGCAGAGCGCTGCCCGTCGCCGTCCACGTCGCGATAGAAGGAGAGGGTCCAGCCCGCGGGCGCGGTGCCGGCGAGCTGCACGGCGTCGTCCTCGTTGCCGCGGTTGGTGACCGCGTGCAGGAAGGAGCGGACGTCGCCCGGTGCGGCCGTGCTGGCGAAGGGGCCGGTGATGGAGACGCCCGCCTGGTGCATGACGCTCACCGTCGCGTCGGCGAGCGACGAGTCGGCCGCGCCGGTGATGTAGGTGTAGGTGACGACGGCGTGGTTCGCGAATGAGGCAAGCCGCGCCGGTGCAACGGTGGCTCCGCCCTGCGCCATCGCCACGGCGGGTGCCGTGGCGAGCAGCAGCGCAACCCACCCGGTGCGCGGGGCCGTGATGGCCCCGCGCACCGGGTGGACGCGCCCGGCCGCCGAAGCGGCGCGAGACAGCGAGCGGTGCACGAGAGTGCTCGGTACGCCGGTGGCCCTGTGCTACCTGACCCGGACGCGGATGTAGAAGAACCGTGAGGCGCCGGCCGCCAGCGTGCCGCTCAGGTTCGCGGTGACGGTGGTGGTGCCGGTGAAGGTCCAGCCGGGCAGGTCGCCGCTGACCGAGTCGTACGTGACCTCGGCCGGGAGCGCATCGCTCACGGCGATGTTGGATGCCGCGACGGCGGTGGCACCCGACGCGTTGGAGACGGTGATCCGGTACTGGAGGTACTGGCCCGGGAGGACGAGGCTGGCCCCGACCGGTGCGCTGAGGTCATCCAGGTACGCCACCTTGGTCATGGTGACGGCCGCGCGGACGACGGTGACCGTCAGGTCGCCTCCGTCGGTGATCGTGCCGAGGGCGGTGGACTTGGCGGTCAGCGTGATGGATGCCGTGGTGCCGGCCGGTACCGTCACCGCCGGCGCGCTGCCGACCGTGTTGTTCACGAAGTACGTGACCACCACCGAGGCAGCGCTTCCGGCGGCGAGCGTCGCGGTGGTGCCCGTGGTGGCGGCGGCGCCGTCCACGGTGCTGATCGTCACCGAGCCGGTCATGCCGCTCGAGACGCCGACGGTGAAGTCGTAGCTGTCCGACGCGTTGCCGGAGTTCGTGATCGTGAAGGTCTGCGAGTACACGGTCCCGCGCGGCATGAGCGACTGCGTGGCGGCGTCCGGGGTCACGCTGACCGAGCGCGCGGCGGGCGGGTTGACCGTCGTGGTGGCGCTCGCCGTGGCCGAGCTCGTGCGGACCGACGTCTGCGTGATGGAGACGGGGATGCTGGTGCCACCCGTGCCTGCGGCGACGGAGTAGGTCAGGACCAGCGTGCCCGACGAGCCGGCCGTGCCGGCACGCGTGAGCGCGTTGCCGCTCAGCGCCAGCGCCGTGTTCAGCGCCGAGAGGCTGGCGTAGCTGGTGCCGTTGTAGCTGTAGCTCGTGACGGTCACGCCGGCGTGGGCGGGCTCGCCGATCACGAAGTTGTCCGTGCCGTTGCCGTTGTTGCCGAGCGTGAACGTCATCGTGTTGCCGGTGGTCCCCGTGCCCGGCGTCGCAGTCGCCGCCGCGGCGGTCGGGTTGGGGCCGGCGAGGAAGCCGACGGTCACCGCGGAGCTGGCCGACACCGTCGGGTACGCGTTGCCGTTCGCGTCGGTGAAGGTCGCCTGGGCGGTGTTCGTGATGACGGTGCCCTCCGGCGTCGGCGTCTGCGCCGCGAGGCGCGTCGCCGACATCGGGAGCAGGAATAACCCGGCGAGTGCCAGGCGCTTCAGTGTGCGGGTCATGGGTGGAGGCTCACTGTGGCGAGGATGAGCCGGACGCGCGATTGCGCCGATCGGGCTCGGATGGGAGCTGCAGGGAGTTGCGGATGCGCGAGCTGCTGCAGGCGCTGCTGGACCAACAACAGGAACGGCAGCCGGCGGTCAGGCGCCGGCGCCGTCGACTTTCGCTTCGAAATCGGCGGTGACCGTGGCACCCGGGGCGACCTTGCCCGCGACTGTCCAGCGGACGTGGGTATAGCGATCCGCGCTCACGGCGCGCTGCACGGGCTGGCCGGCGACCATCACGGTCTCCATCGGCTGCGTGCTCCAGCTCTTCCCGCCGTCGGCCGAGAACTCGGCGCGGGCGTCGGCGCGGCTGGCGTGGGTGCTGCCCCCCACGAAGCGGACGCCAGCCGGTATCGCGTCCTTCAGCTCGACGCTGGCCAGGGCGCGGCTCGTCGGGTTGGTGAAGGTCAGGGTGTACCGAAGCACGTCGTTCGGGCGCACCGAGGTGCGGGGCCTGGCTGCGCGTTCGGCAGCGGCGGTGGTGTTGAGCGCCGCGACCACGAGCGAGGGCGCGGCGGCATGGGCCGCCGCCGTCTGGGCGCGGGCCGGCACGGCCGCGGTGAGCGTGATGGCGGAGCTGGCGAGGAGCAGGCGGGCGAGGCGGGTCATGGCACGAGGGGCGAGGGGAGTAGCGTTCGAGAATCTCGAATCCGTCAGAAAACATGACGAGCTGGTGCTGCGCTTCGGTCAAGTTTCCCGACCGCGGCCTATGCCCCTATAACGATCGCGGACAACGATTTAGCACGCGAAAATCGGTTACATCTTTGTTATGGACTCACGGGCGGGCTCGGGGCGCGCGGCGACCGGGGCGTCCGTTCAGCGCGCCCCGAACGCGTGCCCGCGCTGGCGCGGATACCGGCACGGCGGGCCGACCCGCGCGGGAAGCGCCCGAAGGGCGACATGGGGTACGGCCGGCTGTGAATGGCGCAAGACAAAGGGGCACATCGACTTGCGCCGATGTGCCCCGCGTGCGTTCAGTTCGGCCCCGCTACTTGACCTTCACCTGGATCCAGAAGAACCGCGAGGCGCCCACGGCGAGGGTGCCGGTCAGGTTGCCGGTCACCGTGCCCCCCGCCTCGGCGAGCGTCCAGCCGGCCGCATCGGGGGTGGCACCGAGAAAGCTCACCCCCGCCGGCAGGACGTCCGACACCTTCACGGTCGTCGACGGCACGCTGCCAGTCGCCTTGACGGTGACCAGAAATTGTACAGTTTCGCCAATACTGACCTGGCCACCGGCGGTCACCAGCGTCGTCCCGTCGGCGCGGTAGAGCGCCTTGGTGATGGTCAGGCCGGCCTTGACCACGTTGACGATGACGGAGCCGTAGTCGCGCACCGTACCATTCGCCAGCGAGGTCGCCAGGAGCTTGAGCGTGTCCGTGGCACCGGCCGACGCCGCGGCGAGCACCGTGTAGACCACCGCCACCTGAACGCTGCCGTTGGTCGCGACCGGCACGGAGCCGCCGCTCGTGCCGCTTACGCCGCGAACCGAGGTGATCGCGATGGACGTGCCGGGCACCCTGGACGCGACCAGGGTGTAGGTGTCCGCCAGGGTCCCCGCGTTCCCCACCGTGAAGGTGGCCGTGTACGACGTCCCGTTGCTGGGCAGCTGGGAGACCGGCGCCAGGTCCGGGGTCACCGCCACGGCGTAGTAGTCGATGGTCGTGGGGTCGCTGGCGGCGGTTGCCGTCAGGGTGCCGCCTCCGGACACCCATGCCGTGTTCGTCCGCGACGGGGTGGCCGCCATGGTCGCGGCGACCGTGAGGGCGATGGAGGTGGAGGCCCCGGAGTTGACCGCGGTGGTGCGCGTGCACGTCACGATCTCGGGCGCCGTGCCGGCCTTGCTGCACGTCCATGCCGTGCCCGTGGCGCTCACCCACGCCAGCCCCGTCGGCAGCGTATCCACCATGGTGATCGTGCCGGTGCTGGCCGCGACGCCGGTGTTCGTGAACGCGATGGTGTACACGCCATTCTGGCCCGCGATGAAATTCCCGGCGTGCGACTTCGTCAGCACGAAGTCCACGTCCACCACCACGGTGCCGGCCACGGTGATGCGATCGCCCGTCTGATCCTGGTCGATGGTGCTGCCGGTCACGCGAAGGATGCTGGTGAGCACCCGGCCGGCCCTCAGCGTGGCGACGGTCGTGTAGATCACCAGGGTGCTCGCTGCACTGGCGGCGAGCGGGCCGGGCGTGACGCAGGTCACCACCTGGCCGGCGGCGCTGCAGGTCCAGCCCGAGCCGGTCATACGGAGGTAGGTGAGGCCGGCGGGGAGGGTGTCGAGGACGGTGATGGGGCCGTTCGCGTACTGCGGGCCGGCGTTGCTGACCGTGATGCTGAAGGCGGCGGTATCGCCGCGCGGAAGGCCGGTAGTGCTCCCGGTGATGCCGAGGTTCGCGAAGCGGGGCAGCGTCGCGAAGTCATGGATGGCGATGGTTCCACCCGTGATGAAGGTGGGCGCCCCGCTGCTCTTGTTCACGGCGTAGATGTTCTGGTTCAGGCCGGCCGAATACAGCCGGCCGTCGGCCACGAACGCGAGGCCGCCCTGGACGGTGTTCACGATCATCCCCGCCGGCGTCGCGACAAACGCGCCGCCCGTCAGCGCGAGGCTCACGCCGTAGAGGATGGTCTGGTTGCTCGCGTCGAGCGCGCTCGCGTAGAGCGTGCCGTCGTAGTCGAAGGCGATGTCGCCGCCGCCGCCAAGCGGGGCGCCGGCCGACGATCCGATCCGCACCGTGCCGAGCGAGGTGTACGCGCCGGTGGTGGGGCTGATGGTGTAGAGCGTGGCCGAGGTGGCGCCGATGCCGTACAGCACGCCGCCGGTGCTGAATGCGAGGCGCTCCACGTTGTCGTTGAGGCCGGCGTCGTTGAGGCCCGTGCCGTTCAGCAGGGTGTTGGTGCCCGTCGCCGGATCCCAGTACGCCACTCGGCCGACGGGGAGCGCCGCGTTGGTGGACGTGTAGTAGAGGCGTCCGGTGGACGGATCGCAGGCGAGCGCCGAGGTGCTGAAGAGCAGCGCCCCCACGGCGGTGGACGTGCCGGAGAGGCGGTTCACCGTGTAGAGCGTCGTGGTGTTGTTCACGGCGAAGAGCGTCGTGTCGGCGAACGAGCCCTGCGCGCGCGCACTCGCCGGGGCCAGGAGGCATGCCATGCCGGCGAGCAGCACCCACGGCGCACGCAGCCCCCGCGTGCGCATGCTGCGCCGCGGCAGGGGCGAGACGTGACGATGGCGGATGGGAGTGTGCACGAGGGGGATGACGGGGCCGGCGAGGGGGGACGGGCTCGCGCGTCGCATCAAGCAGACGTGGCAGGCTCGACAGCGGCAACCGTCCGCCGCGCGCGAATGGATTACATGTTTGTCAGGATCGCGGTGATCGCCGCGAATGCGCGGGCAGCATCCGGCGCGAAAGGTGCCTCTGTGCCCTCGATGCCCACCGCGATCGAGGACTACGCTCTGATCGGAGACTGCGAGACCGCCGCGCTGGTCTCGCGCGACGGCTCCATCGACTGGCTCTGCTGGCCGAGGTTCGATTCCGGCGCGTGCTTCGCGGCGCTGCTCGGCACGCCGGAGCATGGACGCTGGCGCATCGGCCCCGCCGACCCGGTGCTGCGCTGCAGCCGCGGCTACCGCGGCGACACGATGATCCTCGAGACCGTGTTCGAGACCGCAACCGGGACAGTTGCGCTCATCGACTTCATGCCGGTGAAGGGCGACAACTCGGACGTCGTGCGCATCGTCGAAGGGCGACGCGGCACGGTGTCCCTCACCACGGAGCTCATCGTCCGGTTCGACTACGGGAGCGTGGTGCCCTGGGTGAGCCGGCTCGACGACGGCCGGCTCCGCATCATCGCCGGCCCCGACATGGTGACCCTCGCCAGCGACGTCCCCACCCATGGCGAGCACCTGCACACCGTCGGCCGCTTCGACGTGCAGGCGGGCGACTCCCACTCGTTCGTCCTCACGTGGAGTCCCAGCCACCGCCCGCCGATGGCCGCGGTGGAGGCGCGCGAGGCGCTGGCGTTCACGGCACGATTCTGGGAGGGCTGGGCGGCCCGGTGCGACTACGAGGGACCGGCGCGGGCCGCGGTGATCCGCTCGCTCCTCACCCTGAAGGCGCTGACCTACGGCCCCACGGGCGGCATCGTGGCGGCGCCGACCACCTCCCTGCCCGAGCAGATCGGCGGCACGCGCAACTGGGACTATCGTTTCTGCTGGCTGCGTGACGCGACGCTCACCCTGCTCGCGTTCATGGATGCCGGGTACGTGGACGAGGCGGCGGCATGGCGCGACTGGCTGCTGCGCGCCGCGGCGGGCAGCCCGAGCCAGGTGCAGATCATGTACGGCCTGGCCGGCGAGCGCATGCTGCGCGAGTGGGAGGTGCCGTGGCTGCCGGGCTACGAGGGGTCGCGTCCCGTGCGCATCGGCAACGCCGCCGCGGAGCAGCGACAGCTCGACGTGTTCGGCGAGGTGATGGACGCGCTGTACCAGGCGCGCTTCGCGGGCCTTCCCGAGAGCAAGGAAACCTGGGCGCTGGAGCTCGCGCTCGCGGAGCACGTGGCGAGCATCTGGGCCGCGCCCGATCACGGCATCTGGGAGGTGCGCGGGCCGGCCCAGCACTTCACGCACAGCAAGGTCATGGCGTGGGTCGCGATCGACCGCGCGGTGCAGACGGTGGAGCGCTACGGGCTCACCGGCCCGGTGGAGGCGTGGCGCGCGCTGCGGCAGGAGATCCACGACGATGTCTGCACGCACGCCTTCGACCCCTCGCTCGGCAGCTTCGTGCAGGCCTATGGCTCGTCGCAGGTCGATGCGTCGCTCCTGCTGATGCCACTCGTCGGGTTCCTGCCGGCGAACGATCCGCGCGTGCTCGGCACCATCTCCTGCATCGAGGAGCGACTCCTCGTGGACGGTTTCGTGCTGCGCTACGACTCCGCCGAGACGCAGGACGGGCTGCCACCGGGCGAGGGCGCGTTCCTGGCGTGCTCCTTCTGGCTGGCCGACTGCCTCGTGATGATCGGGCGCCGGGATGACGCCCACGCGCTCTTCGCGCGGCTCGTCGCCCTCTCCAACGACGTCGGGCTGCTCGCCGAGGAGTACGACCCGCGGCTCCAGCGCCTCACGGGCAACTTCCCGCAGGCCTTCTCGCACGTGGCGCTCGTGGGCACCGCGTTCAACCTCGCCGGCCGGAGCGTTGCGTCGCCGGCGGAGCAGCGAGGCGCGAACACGAGTAACGAGTAACGAGTAACGAGTAACGAGTAACGAGTAACGAGTAACGAGTAACGAGTAACGAGTAACGAGTAACGAGTAACGAGTAACGAGTAACGAGTAACACGGCGTCCCGGGCGGGTGTCATCCCGCAGGAGGGAGCCCCGACGCTGCGCGCGGGGTGAACTCCGCGACCGAGTGTCGGGATCTACTGTCCCGTACCTCTGGCCAGCCCCGATCACGGGAGAGTATGCCCCGACAGCTTCGCGGCGGGGTGACACCACCGCCCGGGACGCCCCTCGACTTACTCGTTACTCGTTACTCGTTACTCGTTACTCGTTACTCAGTTCTCGTTACTCAGTTCTCGTTACTCAGTTCTCGTTACTCGTTTCAGCCTCTCCCCAGCTCGGCCACCGCCGCCACCATCCGGTCCACCTCGTCGGCGCTCGTATACGCCGCGGCGCCCACGCGCACGAAGCCGTCGGCGCCGCGGCCGAGCCGCTCGGCCACGGTCTGCGCGTAGAAGTCGCCGTTCGACACGTACAGGCCATGGCGCACCAGGTGGCGCGCGACGTCGTCGGTGGAGCGGCCCGCGAGGGTGAACGACACCGTCGGCGTGCGCGGCGTGCCCGGCATGGGTCCGTACAGCGTCACGCCGCCGATGGCCGAGAGGCCCTCCCACGCGCGGACCAGCAGGGCGTCGCCGCGCTGGTGGAGTGCCGCGAACGCGAGCGCGAGACGCTCGCGCCGGGTGCCCTGCTCCCCCGCGAGCGACGCGAGCCAGGTGACCGCCGCCGCCGCGCCGATGATGCCCTCGTGATTCTGCGTCCCGGTCTCGAGCCGCTCCGGCGCGAGCTCCGGTGCCGGCTCCAGCCTGGGCACGTCCAGCGACTGCACGAGCGCCGCGCGCGCGTACAGGATGCCCGCGTGCGGTCCGTAGAACTTGTAGGACGAGCAGGCGAGGAAGTCGCAGCCGATCGCCTGCACGTCCACGAGCGTGTGCGGCGCGTAGTGCACCGCGTCCACGAAGCTGAGCGCGCCCGCGGCGCGCGCGAGGGCGCACGCGGCGGCGATGTCCGAGACCGTCCCGAGGGCGTTCGATGCCGCCCCGATGGCGACGAGGCGGGTGCGCGGCCCGATCAGGTGCGCGAGGTCGTCGGGATCCGTGCGGAAGGTGCGCGTGTCGAGCCGCGCCGTGCGCACGACGAGCCCACGCTCCTTCGCCACCGCGTGCCAGGGCGCCACGTTGGCGTGGTGGTCGAGCTCCGTGACGACGATCTCGTCACCCGCCTGCCAGCCGCGCGCGAGGGCACGGGCGACGTGGAAGGTGATCGTCGTCATGTTGTTGCCGAAGGACACGTCGGCGGGCGTCGCGTTGAAGAAGTCGGCGAACACCACGCGGGCCGCGTCGAGCAGCGCATCGGTCTCCACGCTCGTGGGATAGACCCAGTGCGTGTTCGCGTTGTGGTGCAGCAGGTAGTTCGTCATCGCCTCCGCGACGGCGCGCGGCACCTGCGTGCCGCCGGGGCCGTCGAAGTACGCCACCGGATGCCCCTGCTCGCGCCGATGGAGCGCGGGGAAATCCGCGCGGATCTGGTCCACGGTCCGCACCGTCGCCACGGCGGCATCCGCATCGTGTGCGGACCCGGGCGCGCGACGCACCTGGACGCCGCTCATACGATCTCCTGTGCGGCGCTTCGCTCGATCACCCGCACCGCCTCCACGTGATCCGCCTCCTCGCCCAGCGACTCGTGCGCGGCCCCGAAGAGCTGCGACGCGAGATGGATCAGCGGCGCATCCACCTGGAGCTCGTCGCTGATCTGCGCGGCGATCTTCACGTCCTTGTCGAGCAGCGCGAGCCGGAAGGTGCGCGGGAAGGCGCGCGTCAGCACCCGCTCGGGGAACAGGTTCATGGAGGCGTTGGACCGGCCGCTCGATGCATTGATGACGTCGAGCGCGGTCTCCGCGCGCACCCCCAGCTTGGACAGCGCGACGAGTGCCTCGCCGGTGCTCCAGACGTTGATGGCGAGCAGCGCATTGTTCATCGCCTTGACCGCATCGCCGGCGCCGACGGGCCCGCAGTGCACCACCTTCCGCGCACAGTGCACGAGGACGGGCTGCACGCGCTCGAAGAGCTCGGCGTCGCCCCCGATCATCACCGTGAGCGTGCCGTTCTCCGCGCCCGAGGTGCCGCCGCTGACCGGCGCATCGATGAATCCGATGCCCTGCTCCGCGAGCCGCGCCGCGATGCGTCGAGAGGTCGCGGGGTCGCCGGAGGTGCAGTCCATGAGCAGCCCGCCGCGCGTCATCCCGGCCAGCAGGCCGTCCGGCCCGTCCAGCAGGGCGGCGACGTCGGCCGACACGGGCAGGCAGGTGATCACGACGTCCGCGCCGCGCGCGGCCTCGGCAGGCGTGGCGGCGTGCCGGGCGCCGTGCTCGGCGGCAAAGGCCGACGCGGTGGACGCGGTGCGGTTCCACACGGCGAGCTGCACGCCCTCGGCGTGGGCGAGGCGGGCGGCCATCGGACGTCCGATGGCGCCGAGTCCGAGATAGGCGATGTTGGGCATGGCTCAAAGCTAAAAGGCGTTTGCGGTTTGCGGTGAGCGGTGAGCGGCCGAACCTCGGGATGCTCCTACGGCCAACTGAACCGCTCACCGCGAACGCCTTTTAGCTTTGAGGAATGCTCACCCGCCTCCGGATCACCGGCATGTCGTGCCAGCGCTGCGTACAGGCGGTGTTCACCGCGCTCACCCCCGTCCCGGGGATCCGGTCGGCCGAGGTGACGATCGGCGCGGCGGTCATCGAGCACGACGGGCAGGCCACCGTGGCGGCGTTGCGGGAGGCCATCGCGGTGAGCGGGTACGAGGTCAGCCTGGCCGACGAGGAACGGCGCCGCCTGCCGATCCTGTAGGCCGCGGGAAGTTCGGGCGGTGCGCTTGTCCCCGCCCGCACCCGCGCCCTACTTTGACGGGCTCCCCCCTGTCGCCGTCGCCGAGGACGCCCCATGACGCCATCCCAGCACAACCCGGAGGAGCGTCCCGTGGGCGCCCTGCTCGCTCCGGACATCATGGTCCTGCTCCAGGAGTCGCCGGAGCTGATCGCGGCGGACACCGAGGAGCTGCATCCGGCCGACCTCGCCGACGTCGCCGAGGCCATTCCGGTCGGGCTGATCCCGCAGTTCCTCGCGGCGCTGCCCACCGACCGGGCCGCCTCGGTGCTGGAGTACCTGGACGAGGACCTCCGCGTGGAGGTGCTCGAGGCGATGAGCCCCGAGCAGGCCGCGGCGCTCGTGAGCGCGATGAACCCGGACGAGCGGGCCGACGTCCTGGAGGAGCTGGACGAGGAGCGCGCCGACGAGATCGTCGACGAGATGCCCGCCGAGACACGGCGCGAGACGCAGCAGCTCCGGCGCTACGACCCGGACAGCGCCGGCGGCATCATGACCACCGAGGTGGTGAAGGTGCGCTCGACGACCACCGTGGAGGATGCGCTCGTGCAGGTGCGGGTGATCGCCCGCAGCGACAAGCGCGAGGCGATGCACGCCATCTACACCACGGACGCGGAGGGCCGCCTCGAAGGGGTCCTCTCGCTGCGCGAGCTGCTCGCCGCCCCGGAGGGGAGCCTGCTGGCCGACATCGCGTGGACGGAAGTGCAGAGCGTGTCGCCGTACGCGGACCGGGAGGAGGTCGCGCGGCTCATCTCCAACTACGACCTCGTCGTGGTGCCGGTGGTGAGCGAGTCGGGGCACGTCATCGGCGCGATCACGGTGGACGACGTGATCGACGCGATCCAGGAAGAGCAGACCGAGGACGTGCAGAAGCTGGGCGGCATGGAGGCGCTGGACGAGCCGTACAACACCATCGGCTTCTGGGCCATGATCCGGAAGCGCGCCGTGTGGCTGAGCGCCCTGTTCATCGGGGAAATGTTCACCGCCACCGCGCTCGGCATCTACCAGAAGGAAATCGATCGGGCGACCGTGCTGGCCATCTTCCTCCCGCTGATCGTGAGCTCGGGGGGCAACTCCGGGTCGCAGGGAACGTCGCTGATCATCCGGGCGCTGGCGCTCCGCGAGATCTCGCTGCGCGACTGGTGGCGCGTGGCCGGACGCGAGGTGATGACCGGGCTGGTGCTCGGCGTGCTGCTGGCGGTCATCGGCTTCGGGCGCATCGAGCTGTGGCAGGCGATGGCGCACAACGGGTGGTCGGTGCTCGGCATGAGCGTCGGCCACGACTACAGCTGCGTGTCGACCGGGGCGGAGCAGCTCGCGCGCTGCGGCGTGGTGAACCCGCACCTCGTGGCGCTCACCGTGGCGCTCTCGCTCATCGGCGTCGTCACCTTCGGCACCGTGGCCGGCGCGCTCATGCCGTTCGCCATGCGTCGCCTCGGCTTCGATCCGGCGAGCGCCTCCGCGCCGTTCATCGCCACCTTCGTGGACGTGGCCGGGCTGATCATCTACTTCAACGTCGCGCTGCACCTGCTGCTGCGATGACGGCGCCTTCCCTCTCCCCGGACCTCGTGGCCGACGCGCCCACGCCGCAGACGCACCTCGGCCGCGCGACGGCGATGATCCTGTTCAGCGCGTGCTGCTTCGGGTCCATCCCCGTGATCATCACGCTGGCCACCGCACGGGGCGCGCGGCTCACCGACCTGCTGGCATGGCGCTACCTGGTGGCCTCCGTGCTGCTGGTGATCGTGAGCGGGGGACCCTCGGTGGTGCGGCAGAGCTGGCAGCGCATGGGCAAGCTGCTGGTGCTCGGCGGGGGCGGACAGGCGGCCGTCGCGATCGTGAGCCTGTCGGCGCTCGCGTACATCCCGGCGGCCACGCTGACCTTCCTGTTCTACTCGTATCCGGCGTGGGTGGCGGTCATCTCGGCGGTGCGTGGCACGGAGCCACTCACCGTCCGCCGCGCGGGGGCACTGCTGCTCTCGCTCGCCGGCCTCGCGCTGATGATCGGCATGCCGGGCGCGGGCGGCCTCCACCCAACGGGCGTGATGCTCGCGCTGGCCTCGGCGCTGATCTACGCCGTCTACATCCCGACCATCGACCATCTCGGCCGCGGCCTCGCGCCGGCGGTCACCGCGTCGTACGCGTCGCTCGGCGCGGCGATCATCCTGACCGTGATGGCGATGGCGACGGGCGGGCTCGCGCTGCACTTCGCGCCGAGTGGATGGGTGGCGGTCGCGGTGCTGGCGGTCGTCTGCACGGTGCTGGCGTTCCTGGCCTTCCTGCGCGGGCTCGCGACAGTCGGCCCGGTGCGCACGGCCATCGTGAGCACCGTGGAACCGTTCTGGGCGGCACTCCTCGGCAGCGTGGTGCTGGGGCAGCGGCTCGGTGTGCGCACGATGGCTGGCGGGATGCTCATCGCCGCGGCGGTAGTCCTGCTCCAGCTCGGGCACCGGGAAGTCGTTCCTCCGCCGGTGGCGTAGCTCGACGCGCGCTCTCGGACGTTTCCGTTTCGTGTGGCTGGCGAGGATCGTTCAGCGTTGGGCGTGCAACGGCGGATTCCGTCGGCGTGGCGCATCGGCTCTCGGCGAGCGGGGCTGAAGGTCAACCGACTGGGACTGCTCACGCATCCAATCGGATTGATGCGAGGGTACGCAGCCTGACGAAATGGCCCGCCATGCCCTCGTGCGACGAGCGGGCTCCGCTCCTTTACTCGTCGAGATGGTACGAGAGCCGGCCACCGCAACTGATGGAGGGTGCGGGGCGGATATCTCGGCCCCGCACCCCCCACACTCGCGGTGGCCGGCTTTCCAGCGATGTCCGGTGCGGAAAGGGATGTCGATGGAGTCGGCTGTCCTCCGCGTCCTCCGCGCCCTCCGCGGTCAAATGCTGTTGAAGCGCTTTCACCGCCCCGACACTGCGTGCGGGGCGGAGATCGCAGCCCCGCACCCTCCAATTAGTTGCGAAGGCCGGCTTTTAGTTGCGAAGGCCGGCTTTCGTACCATGGTCGCGAGTAAAGGAGCGGTGCCCGCTCGCCGCACGAGGGCGTGGCGGGCCATTTGGAGGGCCACTCGTCGGGCGACGGATCCGTTGGATGCGTGAGCAGTCCCTCGCTGTTGATCTTCCAGCCCCGCTCGCCGAGGGCCGATGCGCCACGCCGATGGAATCCGCCGTTGCAGGACCAACCCTGGGCAGTGATTGCCAGCCACGCGAGCCGAAATCGACGGCGCAGGTCGTGCACCTGTACGACATGGCCGATGGCAACATCCCCGCACACGGAGCAACCGATGGATGCAGTGCACCTGACGATCGAGGGCATGACGTGCGAGCACTGCGTGCGCGCCGTGGAGCGGCGGCTGCGCGGCACGCCGGGCATCGAGGTGGAGAACGTGCAGATCGGCTCCGCGGACGTGAAGTACAACGCGGACGCGATGACGATCGACGAGATCGCCGAGGCGATCGCGGACGAGGGCTACACGGCGTTCGTGGAGAAGTAGCCGAGCGCTCAACGCAATGGTGCAGCTCGCCATGACGCGGTGACCCAGCGCACAGAAACCCGTACATGGCACCACACCTGCCTGTGAAGAACCTGTAGTCGCCGGGACGCGTATGGTTGCGCCCGGTTCTCACGTTCAACAGGAGTCCCGTCCATGATTCGCTCCCCTCGTCTCATCTTCGCCGTCTCGCTGCTTCTCGCATCCGGCGCCTGCGCATCCCTGAGCAAGAAGGAAAACGGCGCCATCATCGGAGCGTCGGCCGGCGCGGTTGCCGGCAGGGTCATCGGCGGCACCGCGAAGGGCGCCATCATCGGCGCGGCGGTCGGCGGCGCGGCCGGTGCGGTGATCGGCCACCAGATGGACCAGCAGGCGAAGGAGATCCAGAACCAGGTGCCCGGCGCCATCGTGGAGCGCGTGGGCGAGGGCGTGCAGGTGACGTTCGCGTCCGGCCTGCTGTTCGCCACCGAGTCCGACGTGCTGAACGGAAATGCGCGACAGAACCTGACGGCGCTCGCCAACAACCTCCAGGCGCATCCGAACACGGACCTGCTGATCGTCGGCCACACGGACGCGAACGGCACGGACCAGTACAACATGTCGCTGTCCGAGCGTCGCGCGGCCGCCGTCGTGAACTTCCTGGCGAGCCAGGGCGTCGCACGCGAGCGCCTGCGTCCCGCCGGCCGTGGCGAGTCCGAGCCGGTGGCCTCCAACGACACCGAGGAAGGCCGCGCGAAGAACCGCCGCGTGGAAGTCGCCATCTACGCGAACGCCGCCGCCCGCGCCGAGGCGCAGCGCATCAGCGGCCAGTAGGCTCCACGAGAAGCATTGTACCACAGAGGACACGGAGGACACAGAGCGGACTGCCCTCTGTGTCCTCCGTGTCCTTTGTGGTGAACGCGGTTATCGGTGCTCGAGGGTTGCAGGCACGCGAACCGGCGCGGGGACACCGACGGGTACCGCCACGGCCGGCGATGCGGGCTCGTGCATCATGCCGACGATTCCTTCCTCGAGCCATGCGTGGTCGCCGTTCAGCACGCGCTGCGACACCTTGTAGATGGCCGCGTCGTTCGTGCCGTAGAACCGCTTGAAGTTGGTGTGGATGCGCTGGCGCGCCTCGCGGCAGAAGAGGTCGGCCAGCTCCGTGGCTTCCACGTTGCCCTGCGACGCGAGCATCCGCGCCCGCACGCACGCGGCGGTCATCGCGAAGAGGTCAGCGCCGATGTCGACCGCGCGGAACAGGACCATCTGCCGGCGCTCGAGCTTCTGGCCGAAGCGCGCCATCGCGTGGAACAGCATGCGGCCCAGGTGGCGCGTGTGTCGTTCCGCCCAGCGCAGGTGCTTCCCGAGCGCGCCGAACTCCGCGTATGCCGTGGGCACCGTGCCGCGGCCGAACCAGCGCGCGAGGTACCAGCGGGGATAGAACTTCGCCACGCGGCCGAGCGCCGCGACCTTCTCTCGGCCCGTGGAGTCCTTGTCGACGAGGGCGAACGCCGTCCTGAAGTGATGGTCCACCGCCTCGCGCGCGATGAACAGGCGCATGACCTCGCTCGTGCCCTCGAAGATGAGGTTGATGCGGAAGTCGCGCATCGCGCGCTCCACGGGAATCGGTGCCTCGCCGCGTCCGCGGAGCGAGTCGGCGGTCTCGTAGCCGCGGCCGCCGCGGATCTGGAGGGTGTCGTCGACGATGCGCCAGCCGGTCTCGGTGTTCCACATCTTGGCGATCGCCGCCTCGAGGCGGATGTCGTACTTCCCGCGCTCCGAGAGTGCCACGGTGAGCTCGGCGATGCTCTCCATCGCGAAGGTATTGGCCGCCATGAGGGCGATCTTCTGCGCGATGGCTTCGTGCTTGCCGATCGGCTGCCCCCACTGCACGCGCTCCTTCGCCCAGTGGCGCGCCACCTGGAGCATCGCCTTGCCGCCCCCGGCGCAGCTCGCGGGCAGGGTGAGCCGCCCGGTGTTGAGGGTGATGAGCGCCAGCTTGAGCCCCTTCCCCTCGCCCCAGATGATGTTTTCGCTCGGGACGCGCACGTTGGTGAAGCGGATGACGCCGTTCTCGATGGCCTTGAGCCCCATGAACCGCGAGCGATGCACGACCTCGACGCCGGGGTCCTTCGCCTCCACGATGAAGGCGGTGATCCGTTTGGCGCTCCTCCCGTTGGTCGTCGCATCAGGCGTCCGCGCCATCACGACGAGGAGCTCGGCGCGGGTGCCGTTGGTGCACCAGAGCTTCTCGCCGTTGAGCGTCCAGTACGTGCCGTCGGCACTCGGCGTCGCCGTGGTGCGGAGGTTGGCGGGGTCGGAGCCGGCGTCGACCTCGGTGAGGGCAAAGGCCGAGATGGCGCCCTTCGCGAGCCGAGGGAAGAAGCGCGCCTTCTGCTCGGCGGTGCCGAAGAGCTTCAGGGGCTGCGGCAGGCCGATGGACTGGTGTGCGCTGAGGAGCGCCGTGAGCGAACCATCCTTGCTCGTGACCATGGCCATTGCGCGGGTGTAGCTCGCGTACGAGAGGCCGAGGCCGCCG
>JAQBPZ010000232.1 GCA_028287225.1 Gemmatimonadota bacterium | reverse complement strand
CGGCGCGGCGGCGTCGGCGGCGCTGGTCTGCGCGTGCATGGCGCGCGAGCCCGCGCGGCCGGCGATGGCGGCCCTGGTGGCGGTCGCGGTGATGACCCTGGAGCCCATGGCGCACCTCCGCCGCCCGATGACCGAGCTGCACATGATCGACGTGGGGCAGGGCGACGCGCTCGCGCTGCGGACGCGGGCCGGACGCTGGGTGCTCGTCGACGCGGGCCGAAGCTGGCAGGGCGGCGATGCGGGCCGGGCCACGGTGGTGCCCTACGTGGCACACCGGGGCGGCGCGGTCGCGCTGTTCGTCATGTCCCATCCGCACGCGGACCACGTGGGGGGCGCCGCCGCCGTGCTCGACGCGCTGCATCCGGCGGCCTTCCTGGATCCCGGCTACGCCGGCGCGAGCGCGCCGTATCTCACCGCGCTCGCGGCCGCGCGGCGCGGCCGCGTGCCCTGGCATCGGGTGCACCCCGGCGATTCAGTAACGGTGGACGAGGTGGTGATCACTGCGCTCGCTCCCGACTCCGCGTGGGCGTCCGGGCTCGCCGATGCCAACCTCGCGAGCGCGGTGGTGGTGGTCCGGGTGGGCGGGGTGCGGGTGCTGCTCACCGGCGACGCGGAGGCCCCGGAGGAGGACTGGCTGCTGGCGCACGCGCCCGAGGCGCTCGCGGTCGACGTGCTCAAGGTGGCGCATCACGGCAGCGCGACGAGCACCACGCCTGCATTCCTGTCCGCGGTGCGGCCGCGCGTCGCGCTGGTGAGCGTCGGGGCGGGCAACACCTACGGCCATCCGAGTGCGGCGGTGATGGACGCGCTCCAGCGGTCCGGCGCCGAGGTGCTGCGCACGGACCGCCTCGGCACGGTGATCGTGCGGACCGATGGCAGGGTGCTCGACGTGGAGGCGCAAGGGTTGCGCTGGCAGGTGCCGGACCGGCGGTCGCGGTAGGTTTGGGACATGGTACGCTCACTGGCCGACATGGTGCTCGGGACCCGCGTCGAGCTGCCCGCGGAGCTGCTGGCGCGGTTTCCGGAGCTCGCCCGGGCGCGCTGGCGGCGCGGCGGCGTGTTCCTGCGCGTCGGCGGCTGGTGCCTGGGACAGCGCACCGTCTCCGGCATCACGCTCTGGCGCACCATCGCGCTCGCGCACGGCGTCACGCTCGATCCCGAGCTGCTCTTGCACGAACTCCGGCACGTCGACCAGTTTCAGGGCGATTGGGCGTTCCCGCTGCGGTACCTGTGGAACAGCCTGCGACACGGTTATCGCGACAACCCGTACGAAGCCGACGCACGGGCATTCGCCATGCGCCGGCTCGGCGGCGCAACCCCCACCGTCTAGAGGCAGCCCCGTGGTACAACACACTGCGACCTCGGTCGTCACGATCGAACGGTTCATCATCGAGCAGGAGCGCCTGCACCCCGAGGCGACCGGCGAGCTGTCGGGCATCCTGTACGACATGGGCCTCGCCGCCAAGATGATCGCCAACAAGGTGCGGCGGGCCGGCCTCGCCGACATCCTGGGCGCCACGGAGCACTCGAACGTGCAGGGGGAGATCCAGCAGAAGCTGGACATCTTCGCCAACGACACCATCGTGAAGGCCATGGACCACGGCGGACGGCTGTGCGCCATGGCCTCGGAGGAGGAGCCCGGGATCATCCCCATCCCGGACAACTTCCGCACCGGCAAGTACTGCCTGATGTTCGACCCGCTCGACGGCTCGTCCAACATCGACGTGAACGTCCCGGTGGGGACGATCTTCTCCGTGATGCAGAAGATCACGCGTGGGCGGCACGGCGAGCTGGAGGACCTGCTGCAGCCCGGGCGGCGCCAGGTGGCCGCAGGCTACGTCATCTACGGCTCCAGCACGATGCTCGTCTACACCACCGGGCAGGGCGTGCATGGCTTCACGCTGGACCCCTCCATCGGCGAGTTCCTGCTGAGCCACCCCAACATCCGCATCCCGGACGAGGGCCGTTACCTCTCCGTGAACGACTCCTACGAGGGGCTGTGGGACGAGGGCACCAAGCAGCTCATGCGGAAGTATCGCGGCCTGGAGGGCGGGCGGCGCCCCCTCAGCGTGCGCTACGTCGGCTCGCTGGTCGCCGATTTCCACCGCAACCTCCTCGGCGGCGGCATCTTCTGCTATCCGGCCAACCGGAAGGCGCCGGGCGGCAAGCTGCGCCTGCTGTACGAGGCCAACCCGCTGGCATTCATCTGCGAGCAGGCCGGCGGTGCGGCGTGCGATGGAGTCACGCGCGTGCTCGACATCCAGCCCACGGAGCTGCACCAGCGCGTGCCGCTCTACATCGGCTCCCGGCGCGACGTGGATCTGGCGACGCAGACCTTCCAGCACCACTCCGAGCTCGTGGGGGCGTAGGCGCCCTGATTCTGGATGCGTACGCGCCCTGCTTCTGGCTGCGTACGCGAATTGCCGCGAACCCGCCTGGTCGGCGAATGACCGCGATCTCCCCACAACGTGGATCGCGATGATTCGCCGACCCGCTGGGTTCGGGAATGTTCGCGTTTGCAGCCAGCGGCCATGGGAATCACCAGCACGGCACTCGAGCATTAGCTTCCGGGATGTCCGACAAAGAGATCGTCTCCCCCTCCGGCATCCCCATCGAGCCGGTGTATCGGCCGGCCGACGCCGACATCGACTACGCGCGCGACCTCGGCGACCCGGGGCGGTACCCGTACACGCGTGGCGTGCAGCCCACGATGTATCGCGGTCGCCTCTGGACCATGCGGCAGTACGCCGGGTTCGGCACGGCGCAGCAGACGAACACGCGCTTCCGCATGCTGCTCGACAAGGGACAGACCGGGCTCTCGGTGGCCTTCGACCTGCCGACGCAGATGGGGATCGACTCGGATTCGCCTCGCGCGCTCGGCGAGGTGGGACGCGTCGGCGTGGCGATCGACACCGTCGAGGACATGCACGTGCTGCTGGACGGCATCCCGCTCGACCGCGTGTCCACGAGCATGACGATCAATGCGACGGCGGCCACGCTGCTCGCGATGTACGTCGTGGTCGCCGAGGAGCGCGGGATGCGCCGCGAGTCGCTGAGCGGCACGATCCAGAACGACATCCTGAAGGAGTACATCGCCCGCGGCACGTACATCTATCCGCCGGTGCCCTCGCTCGGGCTCATCGCCGAGATCTTCCGCTTCTGCGCGGAAGAGGTGCCGAGCTGGAACCCCATCTCCATCAGCGGCTATCACATCCGCGAAGCCGGTGCGACGGCGGTGCAGGAGCTCGCGTTCACCTTCGCGAACGCCATGGAGTACGTGGCCCGCGCCATCGAGGCGGGGCTGTCGGTGGACGTCTTCGCCCCGCGCCTCTCGTTCTTCTTCGCGGCGCACAACGACCTGTTCGAGGAGGTCGCCAAGTTCCGCGCGGCGCGGCGGCTCTATGCGCGCCTGATGCGCGACCGCTTCGGCGCGAGCGACGCGAGCAGCCGCCTGCGCTTCCACACGCAGACCGGCGGCGTCACGCTCCAGGCGCAGCAGCCGCTCAACAACGTGGTGCGCGTCACCATCCAGGCGCTGTCGGCGGTGCTCGGGGGCACGCAGTCCCTGCACACCAACGGCTACGACGAGGCGCTCTCACTGCCCACCGCGGAGGCGGCGACGCTCGCGCTGCGCACCCAGCAGATCGTCGGCTACGAGAGCGGCGCGGCGCTCACCGCGGACCCGCTGGCGGGCAGCTACTACGTGGAGTCGCTCACGAGCACCATCGAGCAGCAGGCGGAGGCCCTGCTGCAGCGGGTGGACGAGCTCGGGGGCGCGGCGAAGGCCATCGCCGCCGGATTCTTCCAGGAGGAGATCGGCCGCTCGGCCTACGAGTACCAGCTCGCGGTGGAGCGTGGGGAGACGGTGATCGTGGGCGTGAACCGGTTCGCCGAGAGCGCCGATGCGCCCGCGATCGCGTCGCCGGACTACTCGGCACTGGAGCGCGAGCAGGCGGCCCGCGTGTCCGCCGTCCGCGCGGCACGGGACGCCGCCCAGGTTGCGCAGGCGCTCGGCGCGCTGGCCGACGCTGCGGGAAGCTATGCGGAGGGCGCAGGAGCGGTGCACGCGCCGCTGATGCCGCTCATCATCGACGCCGTGCGCGCCCGCGCGAGCGTGGGAGAGATCAGCGACGTGCTCGCATCTCGCTGGGGTACCTACCGGCCGGGCACGTGACGCGTGCGCGGCCCGACACCTTGCGACGATGCTCGTCGTGACGCGTCGCGCGGACCAGGCGCTGGCGTGACGCGCTTGCGGACTCAGCCGTCATGAATGCGGGCCGACCGATGCCGGTCGGCTGCTTCGAGATCGCCGAACCGCACACAGGACTTTCCACTACATGCGTCGAATCCTTTCCATCGCCTCCCTTGCAGTGCTCGCCCTTTCCACGACGGCCAGCGCGCAGCGCGGCCGCGCGTCGTCTCCTTCGCCCAGCTCTGGCGCCAGCCCGGTGGAGCTCGGCCTGGATGCCGGGATCACCATCGGCACCGGTGGCACCAACAACGGCACGAGCTTCAACTTCCCGGTGCAGAGCGTGCGTGCCGGCTTCATGTTCACTCCGGCGTGGAGCATCGAGCCGTCGCTCGGCCTGAGCCGCAACAGCAACGACAATGGCTCGCTCACCACGTACAGCGTCGGCGTCGGCGCCCTGTACCACTTCTCGCCGGTGCGCACCGCGAGCCAGGTGTACGTCCGCCCGTTCGTGAACCTCATCGGGTTCAGCAGCAAGGACATCGTCAGCTCCACCACCACGGTCACCACGTCCGACAACATGACGGAGCTCGGCGTCGGTCTCGGCGTGAAGCTGCCATGGCAGGATCGCCTGGCGTGGCGCCTCGAGGCCAACCTGTCGCACCTCTCGGAGAAGGTCGCGAGCGGCGACACCCGGATCGGCCTCCTGGCCGGCGTGTCGTACTTCACGCACTGATGCACTGAACGGAACCCCGCGGTTCCGGACGGCACGAAGCGGCGCCCCGACCATCGGGGCGCCGCTTCGCTTTATCATCTTTGTGACCTTGTTGCGACCCTCCCGCCCGGCTAGCTTTCGCGGTCGGGAAGGATTCGCCTAAGTCTCATAAAGATGCCAACTTACGAGTTCCGTTGCCCACAGGGGCACGAGTTCGAGAAGTTTTACCGGACCATCAGCGGGGCGGAAGCTCAGGCTGCTTGTCCCGCCTGTGGCCAGATCAGCGAGCGGATGCTGTCCGCCGCTGGGTTCGCGTTCAAGGGATCCGGCTTCTACCTCACGGATTACGGCAAGAACGCGCATCGCGAGAAGGGCACGCCGGCACCGGCCAGCCCCTCCTCCGGCGATGGCGCGAAGGCCGAGGGGAGCAAGGCGGAAGGCGGCAAGTCGGAGAGCGCCAAGTCCGAGGGGGGCTCCGGCGGCACGAGCGCCCCGGCGGGAGAGTCCTCCAAGCCGGCCGCCGAGCCGAAGCCGGCCACGCCGGCACCCAAGAAGGGCACGAGCGAGTGAGCGCCGGCGCCGACGCGCTGCGCGCCGAGATCGTGCGAGCGTCGCGGGCCCTCGGGGCGCCGGCCGACGTCGCGCCGCTGCTGGAGCGGCCGCGCGACCCCGCCTTCGGCGACTGGGCGACCAACGTCGCCATGGTGCTCGCCAAGCCGCTGGGCCAGAAGCCCCGCGATCTGGCCCAGCGCCTCATCGACACCATGGACCGCAACGTGGCCGGCATCTCCTCGGCCGAGATCGCGGGTCCCGGGTTCATCAACTTCCGGCTCGACGCCGGCACCGTGGCGCGCGGCATCACGGCGCTGCTCGCGGATGGGGAGCACTTCGGCCGTGCGGCGACGGGCGCGGGGTCGCCCGTGGTGGTCGAGTTCGTGAGCGCGAATCCCACCGGCCCGCTCCATGTGGGGCACGGCCGGCAGGCGGCCCTCGGCGACGCCATCTCGTCGCTGCTCGAGTGGACCGGCTGGCGCGTGTCGCGGGAGTTCTACTACAACGACTCCGGCGTGCAGATCGAGAACCTTGCGCTGAGCACGCAGGCGCGGGTGCGCGAGCTGGGCGGGGCGCCGCTCCAGATTCCCGAGGGCGGCTACCACGGCGCGTACATCGCCGAGATCGCCGGCCGGTACGTGGCGGAGCACCCGGACGACGCGGCGGGGAACGACCTCGACGCACTGCGCCGGTTCGCGGTGCAGGAGCTGCGCAAGGAACAGGACCTCGACATGCAGGCGTTCGGGGTGAAGTTCGAGACGTACTACCTGGAGTCGTCGCTCTACACCGACGGGCGCGTGGAGCGCACGGTGGAGGCGCTGCGCGCCAACGGCCACACGTACGAGAAGGATGGCGCGCTGTTCCTCCGCACCACCGACTACGGCGACGACCAGGACCGCGTGATGCGCAAGAGCGCGGAGAAGGGAGGCACCTTCACCTACTTCGTCCCCGATGTCGCCTACCACGTGACGAAGTGGGAGCGGGGCTACACCCGCGCCATCAATGTGCAGGGGGCCGACCACCACAGCACCGTCACGCGCGTGCGGGCGGGGCTCCAGGCGCTCGGCGTCGGCATTCCACAGGGCTATCCGGAGTACGTGCTGCACCAGATGGTGACGGTGATGCGTGGCGGCGAGGAGGTGAAGATCTCCAAGCGCGCCGGCAGCTACGTGACCGTGCGCGACCTGATCGACGAGGTCGGCCGCGACGCGGTACGCTACTTCTTCCTGATGCGGAAGGGCGACTCGCAGCTTTCGTTCGACGTGGACCTCGCGCGCTCGCAGAGCGAGGAGAACCCCGTGTACTACATCCAGATGGCGCATGCGCGGCTCGCCAACATCTTCCGCGTTGGCGGCATCGATCCGTCGGCGATCGACGCGACGCAGGTGGACTTCGGCCAGCTCGCCCTCGTGGAAGAGACGGAGCTGATGAAGGCGCTGCTCGACTTTCCGGCGATCGTCGCGGGCGCGGCGGAGGCACTCGAGCCGCATCGTGTGGCGACGTACCTGCACGACACCGCCGGTCGCATCCACCTCTGGTACCACAAGGCGCACGTGCTCAACGAGCCCGAGCCCCTGATGAACGCGCGCCTCGTGCTGGCCCGCGCCGCGCAGCAGGTGATCCGCAACGGCCTCACGATGCTGGGCATCAGCGCGCCGGAACGGATGTGAACAAGGAACAAGGAACGAGGAACGAGTAACGAGTAAGTCGAGGGGCGTCCCGAGCGGATGTCATCCCGCAGGAGGGAGCGCAGCGACGGAGTGTCGGGATCTTCTATCCCCATGGAGGAGCCAGCCCAGGCGCTCGGAGAGAAGTTCCCGACCGGCCCCGCGGGCCAGCGGGATGTCTTCCGCTCGGGACGCTGCCGTGAAGGTTACGCGTTACTCGTTGTTCGTTACTCGTTGTTCGTTACTCGTTACTCGTTACTCGTTCTTCAGTTCTCGTTACTCGTTCGTCGACCATCCCTCTTTCCCGTACAGCTTCTCTCCCATGTCCCTGCTCGTCGTCGGTT
The DNA here is from genome assembly GCA_028287225.1 of Gemmatimonadota bacterium. Lineage (GTDB taxonomy): Bacteria > Gemmatimonadota > Gemmatimonadetes > Gemmatimonadales > Gemmatimonadaceae > AG11. Next base: position 11,249 of record JAQBPZ010000232.1, on the reverse strand, counting down.
CCGTCGCGCTCGATTCCGTTGAGACTCCCTTCGGCAAGGCCGACAACGTGCTCGGCGGGTCGGGGACCTTCTTCTCTGCCTCGGCCAGCCACCTCACGCCGGTGCAGCTCGTCGGAGTGGTCGGCGACGACTATCCGATGGACCAGCTCGAGCCGCTGCGGGCGCGCGGCGTCGACATGGCGGGGCTCGAGCAGGCGGAGGGGGAATCGTTCCACTGGCGCGGACGCTACCGTCACGACCTCAACTCGGCGGAGACGCTGGAGACGCGCCTCGGCGTGTTCTCGCACTTCAGCCCCAAGGTGCCCGCGCAGTTCAAGACGCCGGACTACGTGTTCCTCGCCAACATCGATCCACGCCTGCAGCTCGACGTGCTCAGCCAGGTGAAGCGGCCGAAGCTGGTGGCGTGCGACACGATGAACTTCTGGATCGAGAGCCGCCGGCCCGACATCCTGGAGCTCATCAAGCACGTGGACCTGATCACGCTGAACGACGGCGAGGCCAGGCAGCTGACGGACTGCTTCAACCTCGTGAAGGCGGCGCGCTGGATCATGGCACGCGGCCCGCGCATGGTGATCATCAAGAAGGGCGAGCACGGCGCGTTTCTCTTCAAGGAGAACTCCATCTTCTTCGCGCCGGCCTACCCGCTGGAGGAAGTGTTCGATCCCACCGGCGCGGGGGACTCGTTCGCCGGCGGCTTCATGGGCTACCTGGCGCGGACGAACGACATGAGCGACGCGAACCTCCGCCGCGCCATCGTCTACGGATCCGCGATGGGCTCGTTCGCCGTGGAGAAGTTCTCCGTGCAGCGCCTGCTCGAGATCAACGCGAACGACATCGCCACGCGCGTCTCCGAGTTCCGTGAGCTGGTGGCGTTCGAGGAGGAGCTGCGGGCATGAGCGACGGTGGACAGGAGCGGGGCGGCCTCGAGTACTCGGACGCCGGCGTCGACCTGGAACGGTCGGATGCCGTGAAGCGCCGCATCCGTGGCGTGGTTGAATCCACCTTCACGAGTGGCGCGCGCGGTGCGTTCGGCGGGTTCGGCGGCATGTACCGCATGCCGGCCGAGGCGCACCGCCCGGTGCTGGTGGCGAGCGCGGACGGCGTGGGCACCAAGCTGCGCGTCGCCATCGACGCGAACCGGCACGACACCGTCGGCCACGACCTCGTGAACCACTGCGTCAACGACATCCTCGTGCAGGGCGCCGTTCCCCTGTTCTTCCTGGACTACTTCGCCGCCGGCGTGCTGGAGCCGGCGGTGGTGGAGGCGGTCGTCACGGGCATCGCGGCCGGCTGCCGCGAGAACGGCTGTTCCCTGATCGGTGGCGAGACGGCCGAGATGCCGGGCATCTACACGCCGCCGGACTACGACCTCGCGGGGTTCATCGTGGGGACGGTGGAGGAGGACGCCATTCTCGGCGCCGACCGCGTGGAGGAAGGCGACGTGATCCTCGGCCTGGCGAGCAACGGATTGCACACCAACGGTTACTCCCTCGCCCGGCGCATCGTCTCAGAGCGGATGGGCCTCGGGGTGCACGACGCCTTTCCCGGCGAGCCGGGAACCGTGGCCGACGCGCTGCTTCAGGTACACCGCTCCTACCTCTCGGTGGTGCGGCCGGTGCTGGGGCGCATCCACGGCATGGCGCACATCACCGGGGGTGGGCTGCCCGGCAACGTGAATCGCGTGCTGCCCGACACGCTCGACGCGCGCATCGACGCGGCGAGCTGGGAGGTGCCCAACCTCTTTCGACAGCTGGAGCAGGCCGGCCAGGTCGCACGGGCCGAGATGTACCGCACCTTCAACATGGGTGTCGGGATGGTCGTCATCACCGACGAGGCGGGCGCCCAGGCCGTGGAGGCGAGCGCCAAGTCGGCTCACATCGCCGCCTGGCGGCTCGGGCGCATCGTGCGCGGAGCCGGACGGGTGCAGATCAACTAGGAGATGCAAATGAAGAAGTCCTTCTGCACCATTGCCGTTCTGTCGTTCGTGGCCACTGCCGCCGCGGGTGCGCAGTCGAGCTGCCCTGCCGGCGTGCCGACTGCCGCCACCGCTCCGGAAAACGCGAAGCAGCAGGCGGCCGACCTGTTCCAGTTCATCGCGCCGGAGCTTGGCCAGGCGATCGCCGGTGGCAGCGCGACGCTGGGCCAGAACAGCACGCTCGGCGGGCTGGGGCACTTCTCGGTCGGCGTGCACGGAAATGTCGTGGCCGGGTCGGTGCCGGACGTCGCCAACTTCCCCACCTGCTACACCGGCCGTTACAAGGCCGTGCTGCCAACGTCGAAGTCGGCGATCCCGATGGTCGGCGCGGACGCGGCCATCGGGGTGTTCGGCGGCCTGCCGCTCGCCCTGACGAACGTGGGCGCGATCGACCTGCTCGTGAGCGCGCAGTACGTCCCCGAGAAGACGTTCAGCGGCGTCAGCATCACGGCGCCGGACGGTTCGCTGCAGCTCGGCTACGGCGCACGCCTTGGACTGCTCTCGGAGTCGTTCATCGTGCCCGGCGTGTCCCTGAGCTACATGAAGCGGGAGATGCCGCGGCTGAACGTGAACGCGCACCGCGGAGGCGATACGCTCAGTGTCACCGGGCTCAAGGTGAAGACGAGCTCGTGGCGCATCGCGGCCAGCAAGAACCTGCTGCTGCTGAGCCTCGGCGCGGGCGTCGGCCAGGACAAGCTCGAGTCCGGGGTGGATACGGTGCGCGCGAGCGTCGGCGCGCCGGCTCTCGCGCGGGCCACCAGCACGCTGTCCGCCCAGGCACAGTCACTCACGCGAACGAACTACTTCGCCAATGTCTCCTTCAGCCTGCTCGTCGCCAGGCTCACGGCGGAAGTCGGTCAGTCCACCGGCGGCGACGTGACGACCTACAACTCGTTCAGCGGCTCGCAGCCCGCCGGCTCGCGGACCTACGGCTCGCTGGGCGTGCGGTTCGGTCTGTGACGCGATGAGCGCGAGCGGCCGGACGGTGACGCCGGACGACGGCGCGCACATGCGCCGGGCGCTTGCGCTCGCGATGCGAGGGTGGGGACAGACGGCGCCGAACCCGATGGTCGGCGCCGTCGTCGTACGCGACGGCGTCGTCGTCGGCGAAGGCTGGCATACGCGGCTCGGCGCGGCGCACGCAGAGGTGGAAGCGCTGCGCGAGGCCGGCGCGCGCGCGCGCGGCGCCACGATGTACGTCACCCTGGAGCCCTGCAACCATCACGGCCGGACGGGGCCGTGCAGCGAGGCCATCCTCGGCGCCGGCGTGGCTCGCGTGGTCGCGGCCATCGCCGATCCCAATCCGGTGGCGGAGGGAGGCGCCGCGCGGCTTCGCGCCGCGGGGGTGGAGGTGGACTTCGGCACGGAGGCAGAGGCGGCACGCGAGCTGAACGCGCCGTTCCTGCACGCCGTGACGAGCGACCGTCCCTTCGTGCAGCTCAAGCTGGCCCTCTCGCTCGACGGCGCCATCGCCGACTACACGCGGCGGCAGGGATGGCTCACCGGCGAGGCGGCGCGAGCCGAGGTGCACCGGATGCGCGCCGGCGCCGACGCGGTGGCCGTGGGCATCGGGACCGCGCTCGCGGACGATCCGTCGCTCACGGTACGCGAGGGCACCCCACCGCGCGTGGCGCCGGCCCGCGTGGTCTTCGACACGTCGGCGCGGCTGCCCCTCACCTCGCGACTGGTGCAGAGCGCGCGCGAGGTTCCCGTGCTCGTCGTGTGCTGGGCGCCGGATCCGGCGCACGCCGCCGCGCTGGAGCATGCCGGCGTGGAGCTGCTGCACGCGGCGACCCTTCCGCAGGCGCTGCGGGCGCTCAAGGGGCGCGGAGTGGGCTCGCTGCTCGTGGAGGGCGGGGCGGGGCTGGCCGGTTCGCTGCTCCGGGAGGCGCTGGTGGACCGACTGGTTATCTTTCGTGCGCCCCTGCTGCTCGGTGCCGGCGCGCTGCCGGCATTCGGCGCGCTGCCGGCGGCCACCGCGGGCAGCGCGCCGCGCTGGCGGGTGGTCCGCGCCGACTGGTTCGGCGACGACGAGATGACGGTCTATGCGCCCCTGAGCTGAGGGGCTGGAGCTATTTGGAATGTTCACCGGATTGGTCGACGACGTCGGGGTCGTGGAGCGCGTGGAGCGGACCGCCGCGGGGCGCCGCATGCGCGTCCTGTCCCGGTACGATGGGCTGAGCATCGGGGAGAGCATCGCGGTGAACGGCGCGTGCCTCACGGTGCTGGCGTTCGGCCCGGGCTGGTTCGAGGTGGCCGCAGTGGTCACGACGCTCGGCCGCACGACGATCGGCGACTGGACCGTGGGCCGGCGCGTGAACCTGGAGCGCGCGCTGCGGCTCGGCGACCGGCTGGGCGGGCACCTGGTGCAGGGGCACGTGGACGACGTCGGCGTGGTCACCGCCGTGCGCCGCGAGGCCGACGCGCTGCTCGTCGACGTGCGCATTCCCCCCGAGCTGGAGCTCCTGATGGTGCCGCATGGCTCGGTGGCGGTGGACGGGGTGAGCCTGACCGTGAACGCCCTGCCCGCGCCGGGGATTCTTCAGTTGAGCCTCATCGAGCACACGTGGCGCCATACGACCCTTGGCGACCTCGCCGAGGGCGACCAGGTGCACCTCGAGGGCGACATGATGGGCAAGTATGCCCGCCGGCTCGTCGCGCCGCATGCGGAAGCGATGGTGCACGGCATTCTTTCATCATCAGGGCAGGCAGGCACATGACGTTCAATACCGTGGAGCAGGCGATCGCCGACATCGCCGCGGGCAAGCTGATCATCGTGGCCGACGACGAGGATCGCGAGAACGAGGGCGACCTGATCTGCGCGGCCGCGCTGGTGACGCCGGAGTCGATCAACTTCATGATCAAGCGCGCCGGTGGGCTGATCTGCCTGGCGCTGAGCGGGGAGCGCGTGGACCAGCTCGCGCTCGCGCCCATGGCGGAGAGCAACCTGGACGAGTACCGCACGGCCTACACGGTGAGCGTGGATGCGGCCCCCCGCTTCGGGGTGACCACCGGCATCAGCGCGCAGGACCGCGCGCGGACGATCCGGACCATCGTGGACCCGGCCACCGTGTCGGCCGATCTCCGGCGCGGCGGGCACGTGTTCCCGCTGCGCGCGCGTGATGGCGGCGTGCTGCAGCGCGTGGGGCATACGGAAGCCGCGGTGGACCTCGCGCGTCTCGCCGGCGTGTATCCGGCGGGCGTGATCTGCGAGATCCTGAACGAGGACGGCACGACCGCGCGCCGGCCGCAGCTCGAGGCGTTCGCGCAGGAGCATGGCCTCACCTTCATCACCGTGGCGCAGCTCGTGGCGCACCGGCTCAAGAACGAGCGCCTGGTGCACCGCGTGGCGGAGGCCCGCCTGCCCACGCGCTTCGGCACGTGGAAGGTGTTCGGCTACCGCAACGACGTGGACGACGCCGAGCATGTGGCGATCGTGTACGGCGACATCGGGGACGGCGAGAACACGCTGGTGCGCATGCACAGCAAGTGCCTCACGGGCGACGTTTTCCACTCGATGCGCTGCGACTGCGGGTGGCAGCTCGATACGGCGATGCAGATGATCCAGCAGGAGGGCCGCGGAGTGATCGTCTACCTCGACCAGGAAGGGCGGGGGATCGGGCTGCTGAACAAGCTGAAGGCCTACGAGCTGCAGGATGCGGGGGCCGACACGGTGGAGGCGAACGAGCAGCTCGGCTTCGCCCCGGACCTGCGCAACTACGGCATCGGCGCGCAGATCCTGCTGGATCTCGGCCTGCGCTCCATCCGGCCCATCACGAACAACCCGCGCAAGATGGTCGGGCTGGAAGGCTACGGACTGCACGTGGACGAGCGGGTGCCCATCGTGCAGCCCGAGAACATCGAGAACGCCGGTTATCTTGGGACCAAGCGCGACAAGCTGGGCCACCTGCTCGCCTCCTGACGGCACCCCCATCAACTCCCATGGCTGAATTCAATGGCGTGCCGAACGGCGAGGGACGGCGCTACGCCGTCGTCGCCTCGCGGTTCAACAACAACATCACCTCCGCGCTGGCGGATGGGGCGATGGACGCCCTCGTGCGCCATGGCTGCGCGTCGGAGGACATCGACGTCGTGTGGGTGCCGGGCGCGTGGGAGCTGCCGTTCGCGGCGCGGCGCCTGGCGGCGACGGAGCGCTACAATGCGCTGGTGGTGGTGGGGGCGGTGATCCGCGGCGGCACCCCGCACTTCGACTACATCTGCACCGAGACCTCGCGCGGCCTGAGCCTCGCGAGCTCCGACTACGACATCCCCATCGGATTCGGGCTGCTCACCTGCGACACGATGGAGCAGGCCGAGGAGCGCGCCGGCGGCGAGCACGGGAACAAGGGCTGGGACGCGGCGATCGCCGCGCTCGAGATGTCGGATCTCTTCGAAAGGCTCGATGGCGCGGACGAGGGTTGAGACGCGCGCGCGTGCGCGCGCGCTGCAGGCGCTCTATGCGTGGGACATGCGCGGCGGGGACATCGCCACGCTGGAGCGGGTCGCGACGCAGGTCTGGGACGACCTCGCGATCAGTCCCGAGGAGCGCGGCGTCGCGGGCCCGATCGTGCGGCTCGTCGCGCGCAAGCATCGCGAGCTGGACCTCGAGCTGGCCGACGTGACCACGAACTGGCGCATGGAGCGCATCGGGGCGGTGGAGCGGTGCGTGCTCCGCATGGCCGCGGCCGAGCTGTCCATCGGCGCGACGCCCCCCAAGGTGGTGATCCAGGAAGGGGTGATGCTCGCCGAGCGGTACGGCAGCGCGCAGAGCGCCCGGTTCGTGAACGGCGTGCTCGATGCGCTCGCGCGCCGCATGGGCCGCATCTGATGGCCACCGGGCCGGCGTCCGCGGCGCTCGCATCGTGAAGCTGCTCGTCGTCAACTGGCAGTGCCGCGACAACCCGCTCGCCGGGGGCGCGGAGATCCACCTGCACGAGATCTTCGGGCGCCTCGCGTCGCGCGGCCATTCCGTGACCCTGCTGTGCAGCGGCTGGGCGGGCGCGGAGCCTCGCACGAGTCTGGACGGGATCGAGGTGCACCGTGTGGGCACCCGCTACACCTTCCCGTTCCTCGCGCGCGGCTACTTCCGCAGCGCCCTGGCGGGCCGCGAGCTCGACCTGCTGGTGGAAGACGTGAACAAGGTGCCGCTGTTCACGCCGCGCTGGGGCGGACCGCCCGTCGTCGCGCTGGTGCCCCACCTGTTCGGCGGCACGGCATTCCAGGAGCTCGCCGCGCCCCTCGCGGCCATGGTGTGGGCGGCGGAGCGGCCGCTCGGGCGCGTCTACCGCGGCGTGCCCTTCGAGGCCATCAGCGTGAGCACGGCGGCCGACCTCGCGGAGCGCGGCATCCCGCGCACCGCCGTGGAGGTCATCTACCCCGGCATCGACACGGTGGGCTACACCCCACGGGCCGGCACGCGCGCGCGCGCGCCGGTGTTCGCCTACCTGGGCCGCCTGAAGAAGTACAAGGGCGTGCATCACGTGATCGAGGCGTTCGCCGCGCTGGCGGATCCGGCGGCGACGCTCGAGATCGCGGGGGCCGGCGATTATCGCCCCGTGCTGGAGAAGCTGGCCGCCACGCTTGACCTTGGCGAGCGCGTGCGGTTTCTTGGGCGCATCAACGAGCAGGAGAAGCTGTCGCTGCTGCGGCGCGCGTGGGCGCTGGTCTTCGCGTCGCCCAAGGAGGGCTGGGGGATCACCAACCTGGAGGCGGCGGCGTGCGGCACGCCCGTGGTGGCGTCGAACTCCCCGGGCATCCGGGAGTCGGTCCGTGACGGCGAGACGGGCTACCTGGTGCCGCACGGCGACGTGCGCGCGATGGCGGCGGCGATGGCACGGCTGGCGGGCGACGCGGCGCTGGTCGATCGTCTGGGGGTGCAGGCTCGGCGCTTTGCCGAGACGTTCACGTGGGAGCGCGCCGCCGAGGAGACGGAGCGCCACCTGCAGCGAGTGATCACTTCGCGAGGCGCGGCGTGAGCCTTCTGACAGTGCCTTCAGGTGTACGCGAACCGCCGCGCATGTGTGGCGGGTCCATGCGAATGGGGGCTGCGTCCAGCGCATCCCTTTTCCCGCTGCGGCATCGCATGCATTCGCTTCCCGTTCGCAGTGATGCGCGTATGACGACAGGCAGGCGGGACCGACGGCAGGACGGCGCCGCGCGATGAGCACCACGCTGCAGGTCAGTGCGCTGTTCGAGCAGCTCCGCGAGCTGCTGGAGCTCGAGCGAGTCCCCGGCACGGACGGGCTGGATCGGTCGGTGACCGGCGCGGACATCTCCAGCCCGGGTCTCGCGCTCGCCGGGTTCATGGATCGCTTCCCGGCGCGCCGGCTGCAGGTGTTCGGCGAGACGGAGGTCACCTACCTGCGCTCGCTCGACGCGGACGTCCGGCGCGCGCACCTGCGGCAGTTCTTCAGCTTCCCCATTCCGTGCGTCTTCGTCACCAAGGCGCTGGACCTGCCCGTCGAGGTGGTGGAGGAGGCGGTCGGCGCGGGGGTCGCCGTGCTGCGCTCGTCGCTCAAGACCAACGAGTTCTACACGCGCGTGAAGCCGTGGCTCGAGGATGCCTTCGCCCCCCAGACCACCCTCCACGGCTCGCTGGCGGACGTCTACGGGGTGGGGCTGCTGTTCATCGGGCAGAGCGGCATCGGCAAGTCCGAGTGCGTGCTCGACCTCGTGGAGCGCGGCCACCGCATCGTGGCGGACGACCTGGTGCTGGTGCGACGCCGGGGCACGGACGTGCTGATCGGCCGGGGCCACGAGCTGCAGCGGCACTACATGGAGATCCGCGGCGTGGGCCTGGTGGACATCCCGGCCATCTTCGGCATCCGCGCCGTGCGGCAGCAGAAGCGCATCGAGGTGGTGGTGCAGCTCGAGGAATGGCGCCACGGCGCTCCGGTGGAGCGCACCGGGCTGGATGGGGAGACCACGGACATCCTCGGCGTGGGCATCCCGCGGGTGACCGTCGCGCTGAACCCGGGGAAGAACATCACGGTGATCGCGGAGGTGATCGCGATGCATCACCTGCTCAAGTGGAGCGGCGTGGATCCCGCCGAGCGGTTCAACGAGCGCCTCATCAAGCAGATGCGGGACAAGACGGAGATCAACCGCTACCTGCGCGAAGACCATGAGTGAATCCGGACCGGTCGCCACCCCCCGCGCGCTCGTCGCCGGCCATGCCGAGTTCGCCGCCGGACTCGTCTCGGCGGTGGAGCTCATCTGCGGACGCGGCGAGCTGCTGGTGCCCATCCGCGTCACGGGGCTCTGCGGCGCCGACATCGAGGAGCTGCTGAAGCGCCGGCTCGTGGAGACCGGCGCACGGGTCATCTTCACCGACCTGCAGGCGGGGAGCTGCACGATGGCGGCGCGCCGCGTGCAGCGTGAAGTCGCCGGCGTGGTGCTCGTGGCAGGCGCCAACCTGCCCATGCTCCTGGATTTCGCCATGACCAACGAACCCGACCTCGCGGTGGCCGCGACGAGCGCGGCCGAGAAGGGGCGCACCAGCGTGAACGTGTTCGGGGGCAGCACGTGACGCTCGTCCTCAACCGGATCGACGACCGCCTGATCCACGGGCAGGTCGTCGTGGGGTGGGGGCAGCCGCTCGACGTGCAGTTCATCGTGCTCGTCGACGACACCGTCGCCGAGAGCGACTGGGAGCAGGACCTGTATCGCATGGCGGTGCCGCCGGAGATGGAGGTGCGCTTCCACAGCACCGCCGACGCGGTCCGGCACCTGGACGCCTACCGCAAGGAGGCGGCACCCGGCATTCTCGTGACGGGGGACATCGCGACCATGCGCGCGCTGGTGGCCGCGGGCGGGGTGCGCGACGTGAACGTCGGGGGCATCCACCATCGCGTGGGCCGGGTGCAGCACCTTCGCTACGTGTTCCTCACGGCGGCCGAGCAGGACGCGCTGCGCGAGCTGCGGATGCTGGGCGCGGTCGTCACGGCGCAGGACGTGCCCGCGGCGCGCGCCGTGCCGCTCGACGAGCTGCTCGCGGCGCGCGAGGTCGCATGAGGGAGCTCCTGCCGATCGCGCTGCTCGGGGGCGTCATGGGCCTGGACGTCGTGTGCTTTCCACAGATGATGTTCTCGCGGCCGCTGGTGGCGGGCACCATCGCGGGGGCGTTCGTAGGCAATGCGGCGATGGGCGTGTTCGTCGGCGTCACGCTGGAGCTCATCGCGCTGGCCACGCTTCCCTTCGGCGCGTCGCGCTATCCGGAATGGGGCTCGGCGGCCGTGGTCGCCGGCGCGCTCGCCGGTGCGCTGCACACCGAACGCGCGGGCGCCCTGACCATCGGTGTGCTGGCCGGCCTGACCACCGCGTGGGCGGGCGGCTGGACGCTGGTGAAGCTGCGGCAGTTCAACGCCTGGATGGCGCGCCGCCGCCGGCCCGCGCTCGACGCCGGCGCACGCGGCGCCGTGATCGGCCTGCAGCTGTCCGGGCTCACGGGCGACCTCGTGCGTGCGATGCTGGTGACCGCCACGCTCTACGCGGTGCTCTTTCCCGTGGCGCAGGCCGCGCTCGGCGTGTGGACGTTCAGCGACCGCCTCTCCCGCTTCGTGGTCGTGAGCCTCGCCTCGGGGGTCGCCGCCAGCGCCGCGTGGACGATCTTCCACTCGGCGCGCGGCTCCCGGTGGTACTTCGCGGGAGGCCTCGCCGCCGGCCTCCTCCTGCTGCTGCTCATGCAATGACGAGCGCCGCCATGAGCGCCCCGGACACGTCCGCCCTGGCTCCCGCGCCCCGCCTCTCGGCGCTGACCTGGGTGAACATCTTCACGCGCATGCTCGCCATCCAGGGCTCCTGGAACTACGAGAACCTCATCGGCAACGGCATCGGGTTCTGCGTGGAGCCGGCGCTGCGGCAGCTGCCCGGGGGGGTGCACGGCGCCGAGTTCAAGGCCGCCATGGCGCGCCAGAGCGCATACTTCAACGCCCACCCGTATCTTGCGGCAGTCGCCGTGGGGGCGCTCGCCCGTGCCGAGCTCTCGGCCGTGCCCGCGGCGCGCATCGAGCGATTCCGGACGGCGCTCAGCGGGCCGCTCGGCAGCGTCGGGGATCGTCTCATCTGGGCCGGCTGGCTGCCCTTCTGCTCGCTGGTGTCGCTCGCCGCGTTCGGGGTGGGCGCGCGTGCCGTGACGATCGTGGTGATGTTCCTGGTGCTCTACAACGCGGGGCACTTCGCGCTGCGGGCGTGGGGGCTCTACGTGGGCTGGACGCGGGGCCCCGGCGTGGCGTCCGCGCTTGGCAACCCCGTCCTGCGGGCCGGCCCCGCGCAC
>JAQBPZ010000211.1 GCA_028287225.1 Gemmatimonadota bacterium | reverse complement strand
GCCGTGAGGTCCACGTCGGGCTCGTCGGATGCGGTGTCGCTCACGACCAGCCCGTCGGCGAGACGGATCACGCGCTGCGCGCGGCGCGCGAGGGCGAGGTCGTGCGTGACGAGCACGATCGTGGTGCCCGACTCGCGGTTGAGCGTCTCGAGCAGCTGGACGATGTGCGCGCCCGTCTCGCTGTCGAGGTTGCCGGTGGGCTCGTCGGCGAAGAGCAGGCGCGGCGCGTTGCTGAAGGCGCGGGCGATGGCGACGCGCTGCTGTTCGCCACCCGAGAGCTGGTTCGGGAAGTGATGGGCGCGGTCGCCGAGCCCGACGCGGGCGAGCAGCTCGAGGGCGCGCGCCGGCGCTCCGTCGTCGCCGCGCAGCTCGAGGGGCACCTGCACGTTCTCCAGGGCCGTCAGGGTGGGGATGAGCTGGAAGCTCTGGAACACGAACCCCACCTTCTGCCCGCGCAGCCTGGCTCGACTGTCCTCGGAGAGAGTCGAGATATCCACGCCGTCCATCACGACGCTGCCGCTGGTGGGGATGTCGAGGCCGGCGAGGAGGCCGAGCAGCGTCGTCTTCCCACTGCCGGACGGCCCGACAATCGCGACGAAGGCGCCGTCGGCGATCGTGAAGTTCACGTCGCGCAGCACGGCGAGCGGGCTGGTGCCGCTGCGATATTCCTTGGTCAACCGACGAGCTTCGAGCATGAGATCTCTGAGAGGGACGGCGATGCGTGGATACAGGGCGGGGCTGGGCGTGCTGATGGCGGCGGCGACCGTCGCGTGCGGTGGAGGCAAGAGTGGTGCGACGCCCGAGCCGAGGACACCGTCCGCCGTGACGGCGGGCGGTTCCGCCGCGGACTCTACCCCGGCGGCGCCTGCGGGTGGCGTGCGGCCGCGGGTCCTGTTTCTGGGGACGTCGCTGACCGCCGGGCTGGGGCTGGATCCGGACAGCGCGTATCCGCAGCGGTTGCAGCGGAAGATGGCGGAGGCCGGGCTGGACTATGAGGTGGTGAACGCGGGGGTGAGCGGGGAGACGTCGGCCGGGCTGCTGCAGCGGCTGGACTGGGTGCTCCAGCAGCCGGCGAGCGTGATCGTGGTGGAGACGGGCGCCAACGACGGGCTGCGGGGGCAGTCGGTGGATGCGACGCGGGCGACGATCGGGCAGGTGCTGGACCGGATCCGGCGCGACCGCCCGTCGGCGCGGGTGGCGCTGGTGCAGATGGAGGCGCCGCCGAACTTCGGCAGGGAGTATACGGCGGCGTTCCACGCGATGTTTCCCGCGCTGGCGAAGGAGAAGGGGGTGACGCTGCTGCCCTTCCTGCTGGAGGGCGTCGCGGGCTACCCTCGGCTCAACCAGGCGGATGGCATCCATCCGAACGACGCTGGGGAGCGGATCGTGACGGAGAACGTGTGGAGGGGGCTGGAGCCTGTCCTGAAGGGCGTGAGCGGTTTGCGGTGAGCGGTTGGCGGTGAGCGGTTGGCGGTAGAGGCGTCCCGAGGGCTGACCGCTCACCGCAAACCGCAAACGCCGTTCAGCAGTTGCCCTTTCCCCCCGGTACTGGCTAAGTTTATAGGCTGTTCTACTTTACGCCCAATCAGCAGGGGTCTCATCATGGCAGTGCCGGCCACGCAAATCCGCCGCGGGATGGTCATCGTCTTCGAAGGCGAGCCCGTCCGGGTGATCGAGTTCCGCCATCACACGCCGGGCAACCTGCGCGCGATGGTGCAGGCGAAGCTGAAGAGCCTGAAGAACGGCAACAGCTTCGATCACCGGTTCCGCGCCGCCGACTCCATCGAGCCGGCGTTCATGGAGACGCATGAGCTCGAGTACATGTACGACGCGGGCGGCACCTACCACTTCATGAACGCCTCGAACTACGACCAGATCGAGATGGAAGAGGAGGCACTGGGCGACAACGCGCCGTGGATGCAGCCCGGGATGAAGATCCAGGCGGAGTTCTACGACGGGAAGCCGATCGGCGTGCGGCTGCCGAACTCGATGACCCTGACGATCGTCGAGACCAACCCGGTCATGAAGACGGCGACGAAGACGGCGTCGAGCAAGCCGGCGAAGCTCGAGAACGGCGTGATGGTGAACGTGCCGGAGTTCGTGGGCACGGGTGACCGGATCCGCGTGAACCCGTCCACGGGCGAGTACATCGAGCGCGCGAAGGACTGAGATCGGGGGCGCGACGCCCGTCGTCGCGCGGCTCTCGTCGGGCTCGGCAGGTGGCCAGTTGAAAACACGTGGTCGGCTGATTAGAATCAACGCTCTCCACGGCTCTCGCAGCGTGGGGGACGGCAGTGCCCCGCGCAGGGTGGCGGGACCATGGTGGCTGTAGCTCAATTGGTTAGAGCACCGGTCTGTGGCACCGGGGGTTGCGGGTTCAATCCCCGTCAGCCACCCCTGTGGTCGGAAGGCAGTGTTCGGCGGGCCGGGCGCACGTCCGGGGTCGCCGGTTTAGGTCCGTAGCTCAATTGGTAGAGCACCGGTCTCCAAAACCGGCGGTTCAGGGTTCGAGTCCCTGCGGGCCTGCTGGACGAGGAAGTCGGTTGGTCGGATGGTCGAGTGCGCCAGGTCGCGTCAGACGGTCTCCAGGACGTTCGGTCGGGACATGGGACACGGAACCCGCAGGCCAGCAGATGGCAGGTTGTTCGGCCTGGCGCCCTGAGAAGCGCGAGGGGAAGGAAGGCCGCCCAAGGGCGGCAGTATCACGGCGGTATCGTCTAGGGGACTAGGACACGGCCCTCTCAAGGCTGGAACACGGGTTCGAATCCCGTTACCGCTACCTGGTCGTCTGGCTCGTTCGTCTATCGGTTAGGACGCTACCCTTTCAAGGTGGAGAGACGGGTTCGACTCCCGTACGGGCTATGCGGATCGTCGGCCTGCCTGACGGTCGGACGGTCCGGCGGTGCAACGATGCAGGTGCAGGACCGCGGTGACACGCGGCGTGGGAGTGGTGATCGGATCGGTGGCGTGCTGGTGCGCCACGCGAGCCCCGATTGTGCGAGGGGCCGTAGCTCAGCTGGTTAGAGCACTCGACTGTCACTCGAGAGGTCGCGGGTTCGAACCCCGTCGGCCCCGTTGGTATTTGCAGGTGCAGGTCAGGGCCCTGGTGGTGAAACTGGTAGACACGCAGTCTTGAGGAGGCTGTGCCGAAAGGCGTCGCGGTTCGAGTCCGCGTCAGGGCATCAAACGAGTGAAGTTGCCACAGTAGCTCAGGGGTAGAGCACTCGATTCGTAATCGAGCGGTCGTGAGTTCAATTCTCACCTGTGGCTCTGCAGGGCTCCGCCGACGTGCCAGGTGCACGCCGCGGGGCCTTTCGCTTGTCCGGGCCACACCCAGCACGGAACGATGAACGGCGCCCTCGCAGGGCGCCGTTCATCGTTCCATGGCCAGGGCGGCCGTCGCTACATCGACGCGACCTTCCGTTCCACGGACGTGCGGATCATCTCCTCGAGCCGGCCGGTGGAGGCGCAGGCGATCGGGTTGCTGGCGTTGCCCTCGTTGCGGCGCACCCAGCCGGACACGAAGATCACCGCGTGCGTCTTCCCATCGGGCGTGGCCGTCACGGTGGTGACGATCTCCGAGTTGACCGTGCCCGCGTCCACCACCGCGCCGGTGAGGGACGAGCCGCAGCTGAAGAAGCTGCCGACGCGCGTCCCGTTCAGGGTGCGCGGGAAGTTGTAGTTGCGCACGCCGTAGTGTCCGTTCGCCTGGTCGGCGTAGTTCGCCTCGATCCCGATCTCGGCATACGTCGCGACGACCGCGGGCCAGACCCTGTCGACGGGCGCGGCGATCGTCACGGTGGCGCGATCGTTCAGCGCCGACTGGCGGATGACCTGCCCCTGCATGTCGGTGGTGAGGACGCGGTCGGTAGGCGCCCCCGCCGGGGAGCTCCGCGTGGAGGCGCAGGCGCCAGCGGCGGCGAGCAGGATCGGGAGCGAGACGAGCAGGGCGCGGCGCATCGGTCGGCTGGACGAGGGTCTGGGGACGGCGGCGTACACGGACCTTGTATACCATGGAGCGGGACGCGGCCGGTGGCAAGCGCCGTCGCGGGTGGGGGGGGGTCGTCTTGTGACCGTCCCGCGCGCGGCGTATATTGCCCACGTCGGCCCTGGCCGGCACTGCGGGCGTAATTCAGTTGGTAGAATGCCAGCTTCCCAAGCTGGACGTCGCCGGTTCGAGTCCGGTCGCCCGCTCCTGACAGATCAACGAGTTACAGCGCCGTCGGAATCAATGATTCCGACGGCGTTTTCGTGGGTGCCCACGCCGGTGCCCACGGCGCTCGGCGCGGCGCCGCCGAAGTGCGCGATCACGGCGGCACGAAGGGCCTCTGGCAGCAACGTGAGGAGCGCATCAGAGGACGCGGGAATCCCCTCGCTTCCCGTCTTCCCCCCGGCGCGCCACGCCCGCCGGACCTTGGCGGTCGCCTCCATCAGGAGCTCGTCATCACGGTCCTGGTACGTGTCCTCCCGAGTCGTCGATCCGGCCGTCCAGCCACCGAGCTTGTCCAGCACGCGACGGTCGCTCGTGAAGGCCGGCGCGGCGTCCGTCGCCACGCGACGCAGGCCGTACCAGCCGCGACCATCGACGGGCGTGACGCCAGCCGCCACTTCCAGCGCGTGAAACGCTTTGCGCAGGGCATCGCGACTGAGTGGCGCCTGACGCGCACGCTCTGCGCTTGCGGCACCGCGTACGAGCTTCCCGCTCGGAATCAGGTAGTAGTCCGTGCGCCTGTTGCCCTCGACGTACTGGCTCTCAGCATCGGCGAGCACGGTCTCGAGCGCGCGGTCGACCGCGACGCGCTGTTCGGGCGTCAGGTTGAACTTCTCGGCGGTCTTCTTCGCCTTCCCATAGACGTTGAGCGTGCCGTACGGCGCTGTGGCCGTCCGCGTCAGGTCGAGCTGTGAGCGACGCGATTCTCCGACCTGCCCGAGGCGCATCTCTGCGCCAAGCTCCACGGCGAGCTCGATGCGAGGGTCAACGTTGAGTACGAACTGCGGTGCGTTGAACAACGCCGCGTCCTCTGCGGCCTCCGGCGTGTCGACCGTTGCGAGCGCGGCGCGCGCACGGTCATCGAGCGGTACGCGTACGCTTACCGCCTCTGTGGTGCCGTCGCGATGCTCGCGCACGACCTGAAGCCGCAAGGCGATGGGGCGCTCGGTGTGGTCACGCACGATGTTCTGTCGCGTGGCCGTAGCCAGAGCCCGGTGGCCGCCACCCTCAGTCAAGCGC
>JAQBPZ010000190.1 GCA_028287225.1 Gemmatimonadota bacterium | reverse complement strand
GCGCGGGGGCCATCGCGGGCGCGGGCATCGCGGCGTCCGCGCCGTCGCTCGGCGTGGACGCCCGGGTCGCGGCGCTGGTCGGCATGGCGGCGACGTTCGCCGGCGCGTCGCACGCGCTGCTCACGTCCATCGTGTTCGCGTTCGAGACCACGCGCCAGCCGGTCGGGCTCCTGCCGCTCCTCGCGGGATGCACGGCGGCATACCTGGCCGCGCTGCTCCTCAGCCGGCATTCGATCATGACCGAGAAGCTCGCGCGGCGCGGTACGCCGGTGCGCACGGAGTACGAGGCGGATCATCTCGCGCACATCGTCGCGCGCGATGTCGCGAGCGCCGAAGTGGTCTCGCTCGGGGCCGACGAGGCGATCGCGGAGGTGCGGGAATGGCTCGACACCGCCGCCGCCGCATCGCATCAGGGCTTCCCGGTGGTCGACGAGGCCGGGCTGCTCGTGGGCGTCGTCACGCGGCGGGACCTCCTCTCCGGCCCGGACCTGAACCTCGACGGGCTGCGACGCGTGCGCGACGTCGTGCGTCGTCCGCCCGCGGTCGTCTTCGGTGACAACACCCTGCGCGAGGTCGCGGACCTGATGGTCACCCAGCGCGTGGGCCGCGTGCCCGTGGTGGAGCGGGAGGACCCGCGGCGCGTCGTGGGCATCCTCTCCCGAAGCGACCTGATCTCGGCACACGCCTCGCGCCTGGCCGCCAACCAGCGGGGAGCGGCGCCGGCCCGCGGTCGCTGAGGCGAGCCCGCCCGCGCCGATCGCGGACGTGCCGCTTGCCTCCGCGCCTGCCATCGTGCATGTCTTCGCTCAGCGAGGCCGGAGACGCACCACCACGGCCCGCACTGTGTGCGGCTGGGGACGTGGGAAACCGGCAATCGAGGTCCGTTCCCAGCACGACGCCAGCGCACTACTTTGCCTTCCTGGTAGGACCTGAAGTCCGATTTTCGTGGCGGTCCCTGACCCGCTCGGCCGGTGTGCTCGCCGGCCGCGCACCAGCCGCCGTGGCGCTCTCCTTCAGCCCTGATCCCGATGACTGACGTCGCCATCTTCCAGACCGACCTCGTGAACCGCGACGCCGGGCTGCATCTCGGTCGCCAGATCCGGGACCAGCTGGGCGGCGCGCCCGACGCGCTCATCGTGTTCGCCTCGCCGCGCAACGATCACGCTGCCCTGCTCGAGGCGCTCGCCGAATCGGCCGGCACGCGCACCATCGTCGGGTGCTCCTCCGCCGGCGAGTTCACGAGCACGGCCTCGGGTGAAGGGCTGACGAACGTCACGGCGATCCGCGCGACGAGCATGCGCTTTGCCGCGGCCGCCGGCACCGGGATCTCCACGGACCAACGCGCCGCGGCGCGGCAGATCGTCTCGAAGTTCCGTGGCGCCTCCACGCCAGAGCTGCCCTTCCGTGCCGCGCTGGTCCTGGTGGATGCGCTCGCGGGGCACGCCGAGGAGCTGGTCGATGCGCTCACGATCGAAACGGGGGGAACGTACCGCTTCTTCGGGGGTGGCGCGGGCGACGATGCGCGCTTTCAGCAGTCGTACGTCTTCTGTGGCACCGACGTCTACCAGGACGCGGTCGTTGCTCTGGAGATCGTGTCCCTGAAGCCGGTCGGCATCGGGGCCCGGCACGGATGGGTGCCGGCGACCACGCCGATGCGGGTGACGGAGTCGGACACGTCGGAGGTGACGAGCCTCAACGTCACGCCGGCCGCCGAGGCCTTCGACGAGCATGCGGAGCGCACCTCGCAGCGCTTCGACCGGGCCGACCCGATGCCGTTCTTCCTGCACAACATCCTCGGTGTGGAGACCGACCAGGGTCACAAGCTCCGCGTGCCGCTCGGTGTGTCCGCGAACGGCGGGGTCGTGTGCGCCGCCGAAGTGCCGGTCGGCGCCACGGCGTGCATCATGTCCACGGGCGGGACCGATGCGTCCACCGCTGCGGCAGAAGCCACCCGGGATGCGGTGGCGCAGGTGACCAGCGAGGGAGGCACGCCCAAGGCGGCCCTCTTCTTCGACTGCGTCGCCACTCGGCTCCGGCTCGGGCAGGAGTTCGAGCAGGAGCTGGACGCGGTATCCCTCGCGCTGGGCGGCGCGCCGTTCGCCGGATTCAATTCCTACGGTCAGATCGTCCGCGCCGACGGGCAGTTCTCCGGCTTCCACAACTGCACGGCGGTCGTCTGCGTCCTTCCGGACTGAGCCCGGGTCGACTCGCGTGAGCGAGCTGCTGCAGGACGTCGTTGCGCTGGCGCACCCGGCGGCGCGCCGCGCCGCGGCGCGCGCGGTCGCGAGACGTCTGGGCGGGGAGGACATGGTGATCTTCGTCCGCGACCCGCAGGTGTCTGCGCTTCTCCCGGCGCCGGGCTTCGCGCAGACATTGCGCGGTGGTCGGGAATGGCGCCGCTTCGTCGACGCCTGCGTCGTGCGCGGTGAGTGCGCCCTTGAGGCGCTCATGCCCCCGGATGGCGGCGCGGCGGAGCCGGCGTTCGGGTTCGCCTGCGGGGAGGACGTAGTGGCGGTCGTGCTCGGTGCCACCGGCGCGACGGCCGAGACGGCCGAGTTCCGGTGCCTGCTCCCGCTGCTCGCGTCCACGTACGCCAGCGAGCGCGCCGCCGCGAACGCGGAAGCACAGGCGCGGCTCGCGCGTCAGGCGGCGGCGCACGCGGAGTCGCTCGCCGCGGCGCTCGATCAGGTGCGCGGACAGCTCCAGCGCGCGCTCCGTGACGCCGGCTCGGCGCGGCAGCAGCTCGAGGTCATGAACGACCAGCTCCAGGGGCAGGCGATCGAGCTGGAAGCGCAGACCGAAGAGCTCCTCCAGCAGACCGACCGTCTGCAGCAGATGAACGCGGCGCTCGAGACGGCGCGCCTCGTCGCCGAGGACGCGAACCGGTCGAAGAGCGACTTCCTCGCGACGATGAGCCACGAGCTGCGCACGCCGCTCAACGCGATCGGCGGGTACACCCAGCTCATCCAGCTCGGAATTCACGGTGCTGTGACCGACGGCCAGCATGCCGCCCTCCTGCGCATCGAGCGCAGCCAGCGGCATCTGCTCCGCGTCATCAACGACATCCTCAACTTCGCGAAGTTGGAAGCAGGGCACCTGGAGTACGATCTCACGCCGCTCAGCATCGCCGAAGTCGTCGCCGATCTGCAGCCGATGATCGAGCCGCAGATTCAGGCGAAGCAGCAGCAGTACACCGTGCGCGTCGCCAGCCCGTCGCTGCTGGTGCACGCCGACCGCGAGAAGCTGCAGCAGGTGCTGCTCAACCTTCTCTCGAACGCGGTCAAGTTCACGGGGGAGGGCGGCGCCATCTCCGTGGAGTACGAGGTGCCGGTGACTGATGCCGCGACAGTCGTCGTGCGCGTGCGGGACACGGGGATCGGCATCCCCCCCGACAAGCGCGAGTCGATCTTCGAGCCGTTCGTGCAGGTCGACGCGAGCCACAGCCGCGGAGGGCAGGGGACGGGACTCGGCCTGGCAATCAGCCGTGACCTGGCGCGTGGCATGGGCGGAGACCTGCGCGTGGAGAGTGATGGCCGCGCTGGCTCCACGTTTCACCTGACCCTGAGGCGCCCGTCCACGCCGTGAGGAGCGCAGCCTGCCGGCGGAGGCGCGTGCGGCTCGCTTTCTGCGCCTCAGGTGGGCCGCGCCTGCGAACATCGGGACTCGCGGGCACGCCTCGCATGCCGCGCACTCATCACGGAGATTGACGATGGAAACCACACGCAGCGGCCCGCCGATCGGCACCGCACGCCCGCTCGGCACACGAGCCCTCGGCACCCAGGGACTCACCGTCGCCTCGATCGGGCTCGGCCTGATGGGGATGAGCCACGCCTACGGCAGCCCGGCCGAGCGCGACGAGCGCGAGTCCATCGCGACCATCCACCGGGCCATCGAGCTCGGATGCACCTTCCTGGACACGGCCGAGGCGTACGGCCCGTTCCGGAACGAGGAGCTGCTGGCGCGCGCGCTGGCGCAGCGTCCCGGCAGTCGCGAGCGCGTCGTCATCGCGACCAAGTTCGGCTTCCGCTTCGACGCGAACGGTGTCATCGCCGGCATGGACAGTCGTCCCGCGCACATCCGCGAGGTCGTCGAGGGCTCGCTGCGCCGGCTCGGCACCGACCGCATCGACCTGCTGTACCAGCATCGCGTCGATCCCGCCGTGCCGATCGAGGACGTGGTCGGTGTCATGGCCGACATCGTGCGCCAGGGCAAGGTGCGCTACCTCGGGCTGTCGGAGGCGGGCGAGCAGACGATCCGTCGCGCACACGCGGTGCATCCGATCTCGGCGCTCCAGAGCGAGTACTCGCTGTGGGAGCGCAACCTCGAGCCGCGCATCATCCCCCTGCTGCGCGAGCTCGGCATCGGACTGGTGCCCTTCGCGCCGCTCGGCCGCGGATTCCTCACCGGAGCGGTGAAGCGGGCGGAGGAATATCCGGAGGGCGACTTCCGCCGCGGCGACCCGCGCTACCAGGGCGCGAACTTCGACGCCAACGTGCGCGCGGCGTCGGCGGTGCGGGAGATCGCCAGCCGGAAGGGCGCGACACCGGCGCAGGTGGCGCTCGCGTGGCTGCTGCACCAGGGACCGGACATCGTCCCGATTCCCGGCACGAAGCGGCGGAGCTACCTCGAGGAGAACGTCGGCGCCGCGGACGTCGCGCTCACGCGCGAGGAGGTCGCGGCGCTCGGTGCCGCGCTCGCGCCGGAGAAGGTCGCCGGCCCGCGCTATGGCGAGAAGGCGATGTCGCAAGTCGATCGCTGATGGACGCA
Organism: Gemmatimonadota bacterium; assembly: GCA_028287225.1. Lineage (GTDB taxonomy): Bacteria > Gemmatimonadota > Gemmatimonadetes > Gemmatimonadales > Gemmatimonadaceae > AG11. The sequence goes on along the minus strand of JAQBPZ010000190.1, from coordinate 10,142 downwards.
CCGTCACCGCGCATCCGGCGGGCGGTGCCGTCCGACATGGCCGCCGTCGGCCGGCTCGGCGCCCTGCTCGTGCGGCTGCACCACGACTTCGACGCCGAGCGGTTCATCGCCGCCTCCGCGCGGACGGCGCGGGGATACGGCTCGTATCTCGGGACGCAGCTGGACGATCCCGACGTCGTCCTCCTCGTGGCCGAGCGGGATGGTGAGGTGCTCGGCTACACGTACGCCGGCGTGGAGGGGTTCGACTACATGGCGCTGCGCGGGCCGGCGGGGGTGCTGCACGACATCATCGTCGATCCCGCGCATCGGGGGCAGGGCATCGGCGTGCTGCTGCTCGACGCCACCCTGGCGGCACTGGCCGAACGCGGCGCGCCCCGCGTCGTGCTGTCCACCGCGGACCGCAACGAGCCGGCGCAGCGCCTGTTCGCGCGCGCCGGCTTTCGGCGCACGATGATCGAGATGACGCGCGAGCTGCCGGCCGACGGCTGACGACGCGAGCGAGCGTCACGAGTCGGGTCGCTCGCTCGTCCTCCTCTCGCCTATGCTGACTCGCAAGCTGCTCGCGCTCGTCGTTCCCGAAGGGCTCCTGCTCCTCCTCGCCGTGGCGCTGGTTCACTGGAGCCCGGCGCTTCCCGCGGCGGCGCCGCTCCTCCGGATCTACCCGCTGGTCGTCCTCGGCGTGGGCGCACTGCTCGGGTGGCGGTTCCAGCGCGGCCGCCTCCTGCTCGCCCTGGCGAGCCTCGCGCTCGCGGACCGCGCGATGCTCTGGCTCGCGCCTCCCGACTCCGACGCGGCGCATGCCGGCACGGTGACGGTGCGGGTCATCGCGATGCTGCTACCGGTCACGCTCGCCGTGCTGGCGTTCATGAGCGAGCGCGGCGTGCTCTCCGCGACCGGGCTGCGACGGCTCATGGCGCTCGCCGCGGCGGCGGTGCTCGTGCTCGTGCTCGCGTTCCTCTCCGCGCTGTATCCCGTGGCGCTGACGCAGGCATTCGACGTGACCCTGCTGCCGGGGCCCCTGCTCGCCTGGCTGCCGGTGGGGCAGCCGGCGGCCCTCGTCGCGCTGCTCGCGATCGCGGCGCTGGCTGGACGCTCGCTCTGGCGGCCCGACGCCGAGAGCCGCGGGTTCCTGTGGGCGGCGGTCGGGAGCCTGATCGCGGCGAGCGCGGGGCCGGCGAGCGGCCGGTCCACGCTCTACCTCGCGAGCGCGGGCCTCGTGCTCGTCGTCGCGGCGGTGGAGAGCGCCTACGCCATGGCGTATCGCGACGAGCTCACCGGCCTGCCCGCGCGCCGCGCGCTGAACGACGCGCTGCAGCGCGTGGAGGGCACGTACACGGTGGCGATGGTGGACGTGGACCACTTCAAGAAGTTCAACGACACGCATGGACACGACGTCGGCGACCAGGTGCTGCGCATGGTGGCGTCACGCCTGGCCGGCGTGACGGGGGGAGGGCGCGCGTTCCGCTACGGCGGCGAGGAGTTCGCCGTGCTCTTCCCGGGCAAGAGCGCCGCGCAGAGCGCGCCGCACCTGGAGACCCTGCGTGCGTCCGTCGCCGACGCGGCGTTCACGCAGCGCGGGAGTGACCGTCCCAGGCGCAAGCCGAAGTCGCCCGGGGTCCGCGCCGCCGCCGTGCGGCAGCTCGCGGTGACCGTGAGCATCGGCGTGGCGCAGTCGCGGGTCTCGGTCCTCCCCGACGACGTCGTGACGGCGGCGGACAAGGCGCTCTATCGCGCGAAGGAAGGTGGGCGCAACCGCGTCGCGATGTGACGGGCGTGCGGCCGGCAGCGCTGCCGGCCCGAGCCCGCGGGAACGTCTCTTGCTTTTCCACGCGGCATGACGACACCACAGCCAAGCCGCCGCCCGCACGTCCGGCGCCGCACGCTCGCCTCGCTCGCCGTCGGCGCAGTGGTCGCCGCCGTCGCCACGGCATCGGCGGTCCGGCCCACCATCGGCACGCCCGCCGAGCCGACGCTCACGCTGACCGCCGATCTGTCGGATCGCACGCTGACGCTTCGCTCCGCGGACTCCGCCATCTCCACCTTTCAGGTGGCGATCGGCACGGACCTCAAGCCGACGCCCGCCGGCAACTTCGCCATCCGGAAGATCGTGTGGAACCCGACCTGGGTGCCGCCCAACGAGCCCTGGGCGCGAGGCAAGTCGCCGCAGCCCGCCGGCGCGCGCGCGAACCCCATGAAGGTGGCGAAGCTCTTCTTCCGCGAGCCGGACTACTACATCCACGGCACCGGCGACACCGCGTCGCTGGGCTCGGCGGCCTCGCACGGCTGCCTGCGCATGGACCCCGACGACGTCGCCCAGGTGGCGAAGTACGTCATGGAGCACGGTGGGCAGCCACGGGATGAAAGCTGGTTCTGGCGGGTGCTGCATTTCCGGAGCGAGACGAAGACAGTGCTGCTCGACAATCCCGTGCCCCTCACGATCGTCGAGTAGGGTCGCGCGTCATCCGGCGGGCAGCGTGAGCGTGAAGGTGCTGCCGTCGCCGGGGTGGCTCGACACCACGAGGTTCCCGCCCATGCCGCGCGCGAGGTCGCGGCTGATGGAGAGCCCGAGCCCGGTCCCCTCGTGGTCGCTGGTGAGGCTCCGGCCCACCTGGACGAACGGCTCGAAGATCGCCTCCAGCTTGTCCGCCGGGATCCCGATGCCGGTGTCGCAGACATGCGTGGCGACGTTCGCGCCGTCACGCTCGGTCCACACGGACACGCGCCCCCCCGGCGCGGTGAACTTGAGGGCGTTCGACATGAGGTTGAGGAGCACCTGCTGCACCTTGGCCTCGTCGGCGCGTGCCACCAGCTCGGGGCCGGTGAACGTATGCACGAGGGTGATCTCCTTCCGCGTGGCCTGCGGCGCGATCATCTGCGCCACCGACTCGATTGTCGCGTGCATGGGCACGCGGCTGATCACGTAGTCGGCCTGTCCCGCCTCCACGCGGCTGAAGTTGAGGATCTCGCTGATCACGCGGAGCAGGTGCTGCTGCGCGCGGCGGATGCGCTCGAGCTGCTCCACCTGGGCCGAGCTGACCGGGCCGGTGATGCCCATCTGGAGCAGCTCGGCGTAGCCCCCGATCGCGTTGAGCGGCGTTCGCAGCTCGTGCGACATCGCCGCAAGGAACGCGCCCTTCGCCTTGTTGGCGCTCTCCGCCTCCGCGCTCCGGAGCTCGAGCTGCAGCGCCTGCTCGCTCAGCCGGGCTGCCAGCTCGCGCAGCTCCCTCGCACGCTCCTCCGCGTGCTCGCGGGCGGCCTCCTCGCTGGCCAGGCGGCGTGCGTCCTCGAGTGCGCGCGCCTGCGCCGCGTTTCGCTCGGTGAGGTCGCGCGTGACCTTCGCGAAGCCGATCAGCCGGCCGCGCTCGTCCCGCAGCGCGGTGATGAGGACGTTGGCCCAGAAGCGCGAGCCGTCCTTCCGCATGCGCCATCCCTCTTCCTCGAACGAGCCCTCGCGCGCTGCGACCTCGAGCTCGTGCGTCGTCTTGTCCGCGGCATTGTCCTCGGGCGGATAGAACGTCCGCATGTGCTTCCCGATGATCTCGTCCGCGGTGTAGCCCTTGATGCGCTCCGCCCCGTCGTTCCAGGTCGCCACGTGCCCGGACGCGTCCAGCATGAAGATCGCGTAGTCCCTCACCCCCTGGACGAGCAGGCGAAACCGCTGCTCGCTCTCCTGGAGCGCGAGCTCGGCGCGCCGGCGCTCGGTGAGGTCGCGCGTGACCTTCGCGAACCCGATCAGCTCCCCCCCCTCGCCGCGCAGGGCGGTGATGACCACGTTGGCCCAGAAGCGTGAGCCATCCTTGCGGACACGCCAGCCCTCGTCCTCGAAGTGTCCCACGCGGCTCGCGACTTCCAGCTCGTGCTCGGGAAAGCGCTCGGCGACCTTCTCGGGCGGATAGAAGATGGAGAAGTGCTTCCCGATCGCCTCGTCGCTTTCGTACCCCTTGAAGCGCTTCGCGCCGGCGTTCCAGCTGAGGATGTAGCCGTCGGGGTCCAGCGCGAAGATCGCGTAGTCGCGGACGCTGTCCACGAGGACCCGATACAGCTCGGCCGCGTCCTGCACGGCGCCGCCGGCGCTCGACGCGCCGCCGGCGCCAGTGGGCTCGAACGGGTCAATGCGACGGTGCGCCGGCTGTGGACGCGGCGGAGTCGGAAGTGTGCTCACGAGAGGACGTTGGAGAAAGCGGAGACCATGATGCGCCCCGCGCCGCACTGCACCGCCCGTCCCACCCGTCCCGGCCCGGTGCGCCGGGTCTTCCCCATGTCCTGCAAGTCTATAGCCGTTCCTGTGGCGCCGCACGGCCCGCGCCCCGAATCGCCCTGCGAATGGCCGTCAGCGCCGCGGGTGCACCGGGTCGGGCGGGTCGAAGGGCAGGCCGGGAATCGTCAGCGAGGACAGGCTCTGCACCAGGCTCCGGCCGTTGGACATCAGCCGCCGGGCGGCCACCATGTTCTGCACGTACCACCCGCCACGATCTCCGGCCAGGTCCAGGTAGTTGACCCCGCCCAGGGCGGAGGACGAATGGATGATCCGTCCACTGCCCACGTAGATCGCCACGTGCGAGATGGCCTCCCCCGGCTCGGCGAACATGATCAGGTCGCCGGGCGCGAGGGCCGCGAAGTCCACCGCGATGCCCTGGCCCGCGCGCGCCTGCTCGCGCGACGTGCGCGGAAGCTGGATGCCATGGCGTGCGAAGACGAACTTCGTGAAGCCGGAGCAGTCGAAGCCGCTCTCGGGGGTGTTGCCGCCCCAGGTATACGGCACGCCGATGTACTGGTCCGCCGTTCCCAGCACTCGCGCCGCGGCCGCGGACGGCGCGGGGGACCTCGGGATGCGCACGCCGGCATTCCCGGACGACGACGAGCCACCGCCTCCCGAACGCGTGTGCGCCCCAACCGCCTCTCCCGCCATGATCACGGCGGAGATCACGGTGGACGGCGAGAGCGACACCATCCCCTGCGCGCAGCCGGAGAGGAGGACGAGCGAGCAGGTGAGCAGGGGCTGCGGCCGCAGAGCGAGGCGCGATGTCATGGGCCTCCACAAGGCACCCTTTGCGCCATGGATGATCCTGAATGCAAGTAGCTGCCGGTGAACGACTTGCACGTCCGTGCGGGCGCCGCGCCGGCGGGTGGCGTCCAGTTTCGGCGACAGGTCCTTCGTGCCGGAGTGGACAGTCCGCACCCGCCGGCCCATCCGGCCGGCCGGTCAGGCGCGCGGCAGGGTCAGGACGAAGGTGCTCCCCGCGCCGGGCCGCTCACCCAGCGTGAGGTCGCCGCCCATGCCGCGCGCCAGGTCCCGGCTGATCGCCAGGCCGAGCCCCACCCCCTGCTGGCTGGCGGTCGTGAGGTGGCGGTCCACCTGCACGAACGGCTCGAAGATGCGGTTGCGCTGCTCCTCCGGCACGCCGCGCCCGGTGTCGGAGACGAGGATGCGCACCACGCCATCGTCGGCGTCCGTCCGGCACGCGATGGACACGCTGCCACCACGCTCCGTGAACTTTACCGCATTCGTCAGGAGGTTGAGCAGCACCTGCCGCACCTTCTCCGGATCGGCGCGCACCGCATGCGGCTGGTCCGGGGTATCCGACGCACATCCGTCGTGGCTGAACTGGAGCCCCTTGGCCGCGAGCTGCGGGCCGATGAGCGGCTCGAGATCGGTGACGACATCCACAAGCTCCACGTCGGCCAGGTGGAGCTCTACCTGGCCGGCCTCCAGGCGCGCGAAGTTGAGCACGTCGCTGATGAGCGACATGAGGTGCTGGTTCGCGCGGCGAATGCGTTCCAGGTCCTCCTGCTGCGGACCGGTGAGCGGCCCGCGCAGCCCCATCTGCAGCAGCTCCACGTACCCGCCGATCGCGTTGAGCGGCGTGCGCAGCTCGTGGCTCATCGTGGACAGGAACTCGCTCTTCGCCTGGTTGGCCTCTTCGGCGACCCGCCGCGCGGTGCGCTCGGCCTCGAACAGGCGAGCGCGCTCGAGCGCGACCGCCGCCTGCTGCCCGAGCGCCAGCAGGAAGGCCCGCTGGTCCGGCTCGAAGCTGCGCGCCTCCGCGAACGCGAACGACACCACACCCACCACCTCGCCCGCCGCGGCGAGCGGAACGAAGACCGCCGAGGCGACGCCGAGCCGCTCCCACACCGCCGTGGTGACGGGATAGCGCGCGTCGAGTCCGTCCGGGCCGTCGCGCCGCTCGATCCAGACCGGCTGTCCGCTGCGGAAGCACGCGGAAAGGGGACTGCCGGAACTCACCGGCTGCACGCGAAGCCGAGCGATGATGTCGTCCGGAAAACCGACGCTGCGTACGAGAAGCAGCGTGTCGCCCTGCGGCGCGCGCATCACGAATGCACCGGTGCGCGCGTCGATCGTGTCCACCATGTCGGCCACGACCACGGTCGCCACGTCGTCCATGGTGCGCGTCGCGGCGAGCGCCTTCGTCACCGCCTGCAGCCGCGCCGTCCGTTCGCCCGCGGCCACCGCCTCGGCCCGTGCGCCCTCGGCCTCGCGCCGTGCGCGCACGTGGTCGGTCACGTCGTACGCCACGCTGGCCACCGCGTACACCCGGCCGCCGGCATCGCGAATGGGCTGGTAGCCGATGTTGAAGTAGAACGGCTGCGGCGGCTCGCCCGCGCGCGGCGAGAGGAAGACCTCGCGTTCGGTCGCGATGAACGGCACCCCCGTCTCGTAGACGCGGTCCAGCGTCTCGGCATACCCCTGCGGCTCGATCTCCGGAAAGGCCTCCAGGAAGGTTCGGCCGAGCAGCTGGCGCCCGAGGCCCGGCATGGCCGCGTAGCGCGGACTCACGATGGTGTACACGTGCGTGGGTCCTTCCATCAGCGCCACGGCGATGGGCGCCTGGTCGAACACGTTGCGCAGCCGCATCTCCGCGGCCACCGCATCGGCCCGGGCCAGCTCCGCCTCCTCCGAGCGCTCTTCCAGCTCCGCCGCGGTGACCTCCAGCACCTCCGCCTGCGCCTTCATCTCCACTGCATTCTGCTGGAGCAGCTCGTTGGCTTCCTCGAGCTCTCGCCGGACGACCTCGGCGGCATCGAGCGCGGCGGTGCGTTCCGCGAGCAGCCGGCGCATCGTTTCGCGCGCCCGCACGTGCTCGGTCACGTCGGTACCGTGCGCGATCACGGCGTCATGCGAGCCGTCGGCCTCCACGAGCGGGAGGTACGTGATGTCGATGAACCGCTCCTCGAGCGGCGTGCCGGGCGTGCGCTCGAGCTTCACGGGCAGGTCCTGGAACACCAGCGGCTCGCCGGACTCGCGCACCTGCTGGAGGAACACGTCGAACCCCTGGCCTCGCGTCTCCGGCAGCGCCTCGAAGAGCGGCTTGCCGATGAAGTCCCGCCCGTGCCCCACGATCTGCTCGTAGGCGGCGTTCACGAGCTCGAAGGTGTTGTCCTGGCCGCGCAGCACGGCGAGGAACGACGGCGACTGGCGGAACACCTCGAGCAGGCGGGCATGCTCGTCGGCGCGCGCCTGACCGTGGGCCGGGGAGCCGGCCGTGGCACGTCCACGGTCCGTGCGCTCGCGATGGTCGTCCCGCAGGTCGGTCATCCGTCGTCATCCTCCGTCATCGCCGTCGCGGTACGCCCGGGCAGCCGGAAATATGGACGGGGATGGCGGTCGATGTAAGCGCGGGACGCGCGCCTTACGGCGACGGCGGCGCCAGCGCAGCCGCCTGGCGCCGCGCCTGTGCCACCACGTCGTCCGCGCGCGCGTCCGCCTCGCGCACGATGCGGTCGGACTGCTGGTCCGCCTCGCGACGCGCCCGGTCGACGACGGCCTGCATGGCGAAGCGGGCCGCCGGACTCGTCGCCTTCGCCGCCAGGGAATCCGCGCGCAGGGTGCCCTCGCTCTTGATCCGCGCCGCGAGGCTGCGCCCCTCCTCACGGATGGTCGTCGCCTGAAGCTCCGCCTCACGGATGATCCGCTCGGCCTGCTCGGCCACGCGGCGACGCGCACTGCTGGTGGCCGAATCGACGCGCTGGCGGACCGCGGCCACCTGCGCGGCGCCTGCCTGCTGCACGGCGTCGCGCACGGAGGCCGCCGCTCCGGCAAAGCTCGGACGCACGGCCGGGTTCATCACGGTGCCGGTCACCAGGGCCGCCACCTGCACCACGTCGGCGGTGCCGAGCCCCACCTGGCCGGCCTTCGCGGCGAGCTCGGTCACCACCTTGCCCGCGGACCCGCCGAGGAGCGCGCGTGGCACCGCGAGGCCGAGGTCGTACTGGAGCGTCTGGTCGATGCCGTTGGAGCCGGCCACGGTCATGTTGAGTCCGTTCATCGCCACGACGAACGGCTTCAGGTGCACGCGCCCGTCGGCGATGTCGAACGCCGCCTTCACGATGCCCAGCGATGGCCGCCGCAGCTGGTCCAGCTTGAGCGCATCGGCGAGCTTCTCCAGCACCGGCGCATTCTGCATCACGAGCCGCTCGGTCTCGAAGGTCCCTGTGCCGGTGAAGGCCGAGAAGACCGGGGACATGTCCGTGCCGAGGGCGCCGCGAAGGTGCGCCGCACCGGACACGCCGCCCTGCGCCCACCGCGCGACGGGCGCGAGTGCGCGCACGGTGGTGAGCGCGGCGAACGCGGAGGGGATGTCCACGCCGGCGATGCGGAGGTCCACGTCGAAGGTGGGCCGCGCCGGCACGACCGTCTCGTAGTACCCATTGGCCACGAGCGAGCCGCGCAGCGTCTCCAGGTGCAGCTCGTTGATGGTGACGCGCTGGTCCTTCACGTGGAGGCCGCCGCGCACGCTGGTGGCGGTGAGCGGCGCGAGCGCGACGCGGGCGGCGGACGCCGCGAGCTGGAAATCCACGCGCGGCGGCACCGGGATCACGGCGGTCGTCTTCTCGCCGGAGCGCCATTCGTCCAGGTCCACGAAGGTGCTGCTCACCGTGGCCGTGCCGCGCAGCACGTCGTCGTGCAGCAGCCAGCCCAGCAGGTTGTCCAGCGTTCCGGTGGCGCGCGCGTCGCTGCGACCCGCGCGCGCCGAGAACGCCACCAGCTCGGCGGCGCGCGGCGTGAAGCGAAGTGCCGCGGTGTCCACGGCGATCGGGTGCGGGACCGACGTGGAACGGAGCGCGAGCCGGCCGACGTCCAGCCGCCCACGGCCGTCCACGCGGTCGTAGCGGCGGGCATCCACGTCGGAGCGCCGGGCGCGCATCGCCAGGTCGGCGGACACGAGCCCGCGCAGCTCGCTCACGCCGTCCAGCTTCACGGTGCGCGCGATGTCGGCCAGGTCCACGGCGCCGACGAGGCGGAGGTCCACGTCGGGGTCGCTCACCGGCGTGCGCACCACGAGACGCGCGTCGAGCGCGCGACCGCCCAGCAGCGCGTGGAAGCGGTCGAGGGACACGACCGTCCGGTCGATGTGCCCGCCCGGATTGTCCACCGCGAGGTCCAGCGAGATGTCGCGGGCGGCCAGGGGCAGGGCGGGATCCTTGAACGCGCCGTTGGCGACATGCGCGCGCAACGCGAACATCGGGAAGGCATTGGGGCCGTACGGACCGCGCACGCGCAGCGACGTCGACATCGTGCCGGCGGTCTGGAGCCGCGCGAAATCGCGCGAGTACACGGCGGGCACCAGCGAGAGCAGGTCGGCGAACGCGGTGCTCGGCGTCGAGAAGGCGAGGTCGAGATCCACGTTCGGCGTGCCGGCCGTCACCGAGCCCCCGAACGCCAGCACCAGCTGGTTCAGCCGGAGCGAATCGTGATCGAAGGTGAAGCGGTGCCGGTCCAGGTCCGCGGCGACATCGGCGTTCAGCGCGAGCGCCACCCGGTTGAGGTAGGAGATGCCCGCGAAGCGGACGCTCACCGTGTCGGCGCGGGTGCGCGTGGAGAGCGTGAACTTCCGCTGGCCGAAGTCGCCGCGCAGCTGCTCCTGGAGCCCCAGCACGGAGGCCGTGAGGTGCGACTGCGCGTCGTTCAGCGTGACGCGCCCGTCGGTGATCCGCAGGCGGCGCAGCGTCACGCCCACGGCGCGCGCGGGGCCGCCCGGCGCGCTGCTCCTGGCGCGCGCGATGTCCCAGTTGGCGCGGCCGTCCGCGAGCACGCGCAGGGTGGCGGCCGGACGGTCCAGCACGATCTCGCGGATCACGATGTGGTCACCGGAGCGCAGGTAGCCCGCGACGCTGCCGAGGTC
>JAQBPZ010000188.1 GCA_028287225.1 Gemmatimonadota bacterium | reverse complement strand
GGACAGTGACCCCGACACTCGCTCGTTGCACTCGCTCCTGCGGGGTGACCGACGCCCGGGACGCTCCCCGACTTACTCGTCACTCGCTATCTCGCATCGCCCTGTCGCGCGGCCAGCATGGGGACGGGCTGACATGACGCCCCGGTCCCGGGCGTGGGCGAGGTTTCCGGGGTGTGGCGGGGCCGCCTGAGGATGCAGCCCTTATCATTCGGCACCTCCACCACGTCCAATGCGCCTCGCACTCCGCCTCGCTGCCCTCACGCTGCTCGCCAGCGCCTGCCGCCACGCCCCGGCCGGCGAGCTGTCGCCCGACACCAGAGCCGCGCGCCTGCTTGCCGACATCGCCTACCTGGCCGACGACCGGCTGGAAGGGCGCGGCACGGGCACGGCTGGCAACGACAGCGCGGCGGCCTGGCTCGCGCGCCGCCACGCCGCCCTGGGCCTGCGGCCGCTCGCCACGGACACCGCGCGGCCAGGATGCCTCGCCACCCCGGCGCCGGCGTCGTGCCGCTCGTTCCTTCAGCGCTTCACCGCGCGCGGCGCCGAGCTCTCGCATGCGGGACGGCCGGAGGGCGTGCCGACGCAGAACGTGATCGCGCTCGTTCCCGGCCGCGACCCGGCGCTCGCCGGCGAGGTCGTCGTGATCGGTGCCCACTTCGACCACCTCGGACGCTCGCCGGCCAGCGCCATGGATCCCGAGGCGAAGGACGCCATCCGCAACGGCGCCGACGACAATGCCTCGGGCACCGCCGCGGCGCTGGAGCTCGCCCGCACCTTTGCCGCGCGACCGGCGCGCCGCTCCATCCTCATCGCGCACTTCACCGGCGAGGAGCTCGGCCTGCTCGGCTCGCAGTGGCTCGTGGAACACTCGCCGGTGGCGACGGACAGCATCACGGCGATGATCAACTTCGACATGGTGGGCCGCCTGCGCGCCGATCACCTCATTGTCTACGGCACCGGCACCGCGGCCGAGCTGCCGGGCATCCTGGAGCGCGCGAACGACGGCACCGGCCTGCGCCTGTCGAGCGTCGCCGACGGTTTCGGGCCGTCGGACCACAGCTCCTTCTACGCGAAGGGGATCCCGGTGCTGCACTTCTTCACCGACCTCCACGACGACTACCACCGCGCCACCGATGACGTGGAGCGCATCAACGTGGAGGGCGAGGCCCGCATCGTGGCGCTGGCCGAGCGCGTCGTGCGCAGCATCGCCGATGCTCCCGCGCGGCTCACGGTGCGTCGCGCCGAGGCGCCGGTCGCCTCGATGAGCGCGGGTCAGGGCTCCAGCGTCTACCTCGGCACCATTCCGGACATGAGCGCGGGCGACGCGCCGGGCCTCCGCCTCACCGGCGTGCGCGCCGGCAGCCCCGCCGACGTCGCGGGCCTTCGCGCCGGCGACGTGATCGTCGTGCTCGGGGGCGTGGCGGTGAAGGATCTCTACAGCTATTCCAGTGCGCTCTACGCGCACCAGCCCGGCGAGAAGGTGTCCATCGGATTCCTGCGCGCCGGCCAGCCGCACGCGGTGACCGTCACGCTGGGCCGGCGCGGCGGCTGATCGACGTCGGCGATGTCGCTCACCCTCTGGTCGTCGTCGCGCTACGTCTTTCCCCTGCCACCGGGTCACCGCTTTCCCGTGGCCAAGTACGCGATGCTCCGTGAGCGGGTGATCGGCGACGGTCTCGTCCCCGCCGATCACGTGCTCGACCCGCAACGCGCGTCCGTCGACGACCTGCTGCGCGTGCACACGGCGGAGTACGTCGCGCGCTTCACGGAGGGACGGCTGGACGAGGCGGAGATTCGCCGCCTCGGGCTTCCGTGGTCGCCGGCGCTGGTGGAGCGGTCGCTGCGCGCGGTGGGCGGCACCCTCGCCGCGAGCGACCGCGCCCTCGTCGACGGCGTCGCGATGAACCTCGCGGGCGGCACGCATCACGCCTTCGCGGATCGCGGCGAGGGGTTCTGCGTGTTCAACGACATCGCCATCGCGATCCGCCGGCTGCAGGCCTCGGGGCGCATCCGTCGCGCGGCGATCGTGGACCTCGACGTGCACCAGGGCAATGGCACGCACGCGATCTTCGCCGGCGATGGGGACGTGTACACCTTCAGCATGCACGGCGGCCGCAACTATCCCTTCCACAAGGTGCCCGGCCGACTCGACGTGGAGCTCGACGACGGCACCGGCGACGACGCCTACCTCGCGCGTCTCGCGGAGTCGCTGCCCGCCGTGCTGGCCGAGTCGTCGCCCGACCTCGTGTTCTACATCGCCGGCGCCGACCCGCATGAGGGCGACGCGCTCGGCCGCCTGCGGCTCACCTTCGACGGCCTCGCACGCCGTGACGCATACGTGCTCGAGCGCTGTCGCGAGGTCGGCATTCCGGTGGTGATCACGGTCGGCGGTGGCTATGGACGCGACATCGAGGACACCGTGTCCGTGCACCTGAACACCGTGCGCATCGCGGCGTCGTTCGCATAGACGTCATGGCGGTTCCGGGAGTATGAGAACTTCTTAAGCCGCCCACGTGCGCTCCGCCAGTCACCGTTCCCGCGTCCGACTCTTATAGTTCACCGCATGCCACCCATCCCCGCGCCGCGTGCCGAAGGCACCACGCAGCATACGCCCGTACCGCTCTACTGGTGCGAGTACGGCGACAGGGCTGCGCCGCCGGTGCTGGTGCTGCACGGGGGACCGGGCGCCAGCCACGACTACCTGCTGCCGCAGATGCTCGAGCTCGCGCGCGAGCATCGGGTGGTGCTCTACGACCAGCGCGGCGGCGGACGCTCCAGGCACGACGACGACCGGGCGGAGATCGGCTGGCAGGAGCAGGTGGTGGACGTCGCCACCGTCGTCGAGGAGCTCGGCATTCAGCCGCTCACGATCGTGGGCTACTCGTGGGGCGGCCTCCTGGCCATGCTCTACGCCATCGAGGCGGCGGCCGGACGGGTGCAGCCCGTGCCGGCCCGCCTCGCGTTGATCGATCCCGCCCCGGCCACCCGCGAGCATCGCGCCGAGTTCGAGGCGGAGTTCGCGCGGCGGCAGGCGGGACCCGCCGTCGCCGCCCTGCGCGCGGCCCTCCTGGCCTCCGGCCTGCGCGAGCGTGATCCCGACGCCTTCCGGCAGCGCACCTTCGAGCTCAGCGTGGCTGGCTACTTCGCCGACCCGGCCCGCGCGCACGACCTCACGCCCTTCCGCGTGACGGGCCGCGTGCAGCAGTCCATCTGGCGCTCGCTCGGCGAGTACGACCTGCGGCGGGAGCTGGCGGCGCTGCGGATTCCGAGCCTCGTGATGCACGGCCGGCAGGATCCGATCCCGCTCGCCTCCTCGGAGGAGGTCGCCAGTGCCCTCGGCGCCGAGCTCGTGGTGCTGGAATCCTGCGGGCATGTACCGTACGTTGAGCAGCCCGCGCCGCTCTTCTCTGCCCTGCTGCCCTTTCTCCGTTAGGGCCGTGGACGCCTTCACTCGAAGCCCCCACGCCGTGCACGACGAGATCGTTCAACCGCACATCGCCAACCTGGAGTACGACGGCCGGCGCTTCGACGTGACCTGTCGCGTGGCGTTCGACGGCATCGAGTACGTTGGCCGCCTCTGGTTCGCCGACGAATCGTGGGACGACGGCGGGCTCCCCGACCGCGGCGCCCTCCCGGGTCGCACGCGCGAGGAGGTGCTGGTCCTGGCGCGCCGTCTCACCCAGCAGGAGCTCCTGCTGCGCTACCGCCGCGCCGTGGCCGAGAAGCGCCGCTTCACCGGCCTGCGCAAGGCGACCGACGAGATCCTGAGCAAGATCCGCTACCTGAACCAGGTCGCGATCTCCATGCGCGCGGGCCTCCTCGACACCGACGGCGCCGCCGCCGAGATCGACCTCACGGAAACGCAGCTGCACGAGATCGTCGAACGCCTGAAGCTGCACGCCGGAGTGGAAGGGTAGAACTGCCGGGCGCTCGCGTTGCTCGCTTGCCGGTCGGTCGGCGTGGAACGCCTCCCTTGACGGGCGGCTGCGGCTGCTGCTGCGCAGCGGCGCCGCTACGCCCGGGCGGGCGGTCGGCTACGCCGCCCTTGCCGGTACTGCTCGAGGGTTTTCCGCCAAGCGAGCATCGCGAGCGCCCGGCCGTCGAGCCGCGGGCGCCCGTTTGTTAGCTTTAATGATGGATCCTCGCACCGCGGCCCATACGCTCAACCAGATCGCGGAGCATCTTCAGCTCCGCGGCGAGCAGCGGTTCAAGAGCAAGGCCTACGAGCAGGCCGCACGCGCGCTGCTGGAGCTCGACACCGACGACCTCGCGGCGCTCGACCGCGACGGCACGCTCGCCGCCACGCGCGGGCTCGGCCCCGCCACCCTCGCCGTGGTCCGCGACCTCAACGAGACCGGCGAGTCCCGCTACCTGGAGCAGCTGCGCTCCACCACCCCCGCCGGGCTCCTCGAGCTGCTGCGCGTGCCGGGCCTCGGCACCGCCAAGATCCATCTCCTGCACGAGGCGCTCGGCGTCGACTCGCTCGACAGCCTGGAGTCCGCCGCACGCGATGGCCGCCTCGCCACCGTGAAGGGGTTCGGACCCAAGGGAGTGGAGCGCATCCTCAAGGGCATCGGGTTCGTGCGCGGCGCGGGCACGCGGCAGCTCTATCCGCGCGCCCTCGCCGGCGCGCGGGCGCTGCTCCAGATGGTCCGCGCGCACCCGGATGTCGTCGCCGCGGAGCTCGCGGGGTCGGTGCGACGCCATCACGAGACACCGGCCGACGTCGACATCGTCGCCAGCACGCGCGCGGATCCGCGGACGGTCGCCGCGTCGTTCGCCCGCGCGGCCGGCGTGCGCGACGTGGCGCGCGGCGAGTCGGCGTCGCCGGCCATCACCTACGTGGACGGCGCGCGTCTCGACCTGCACGTGGTGCCGGAATCCGACTACGGCGTGGCGCTCTGGCGGGCCACCGGCTCGGCGTCGCACGTCGCCGCCGTGGAGGCGCTGCTCGGCGCACGCGGCCTCACCCTCGATGGCGACGTCGTGCGCGACGCGCGCGGTGCGACGGTCGCCGTGGAGTCCGAGGCATCGCTCTACGCGCTCGCCGGCCTCGCCTTCGTGCCGCCCGAGATGCGCGAGTCGCTCGCCGAGGTCGACGCGGCACGGCACGGACCGCTGCCGGCGCTGCTCGAGCTGTCCGACCTGCGCGGCGTGCTGCACTGCCACTCCACCTGGTCCGACGGAAAGGCGACGATCGCCGAGATGGCGGAGGCGGCGCGCGCGCGCGGGTGGAGCTACATCGGCATCACCGATCACTCGCAGGCCGCGTTCTATGCCGGGGGGCTCTCGCCCGCGCGAGTGATCGAGCAGCACGACGAGATCGATGCGCTGAATGCGGCGTCTCCGGGCTTCCGGATCCTCAAGGGCGTGGAGGCCGACATCCTCGCCGACGGGTCCGTCGACTTCGCCGACACCGTGCTCGATCGCTTCGACTTCGTGGTGGGCTCCGTGCACTCGCGCTTCAACATGGACCGCACCACGATGACCGATCGCGTGCTGCGCGCGCTGGACGACCCGCGCCTCACCGTGCTCGGCCACCCCACCGGCCGCCTGCTGCTCTCGCGCGACGCGTACGCCATCGACATGGCGGCGGTGCTCGAGAAGGCGGGCGCGAACCGCGTGGCCGTGGAGCTGAACGCCGACCCGCACCGGCTCGATCTCGACTGGCGGCGCATCCCCGCCGCGCTCGCGGCTGGCGCCATCATCGAGATCGGCCCCGACGCCCACTCCACCTCGGGGCTCGACAACACGGCGTTCGGCGTCGGCATGGCGCGCAAGGCGGGTGTCGTCGCGTCGCAGGTGCTCAACACCCGCTCCGCCGACGACGTGCTCGCCTTTGCCCGCGCCCGCCGCGAGGGGGCGCGCTGATGGCGGCGCGCAAGCGTGCACCGGCCGGCGCACCGGCCCTGATGGTGAAGGCCGCGAAGCGCGCGGCAAAGGCGCATGCCGAGCATCCGCCGGCGAAGCGGCCGGCCCGCCGCAGGCGGCTCCGGGGCGCCGCGCTGCAGGCGCAGGCGGACACCGTGCTGCAACGCCTGCTCGCGGAATACCCGGACGCGCACTGTGCGCTGGATCACCGCAATGCGTTCGAGCTCCTGTCGGCCACCATCCTGAGCGCGCAGTGCACCGACAAGCGCGTCAACATGGTCACTCCCGCCCTCTTCGCGCGCTATCCCGACGCCTCCACCATGGCGTCCGCGCGGCAGGAAGACGTGGAGGAGCTGGTCCGGAGCGCCGGCTTCTTCCGCAGCAAGGCGAAGAGCCTCATCGGGATGGCCTCGGCCATCGTGGCGCGGCACGACGGAGCGGTGCCGGACGCCATGGAGGACCTCGTCGTGCTGCCGGGCGTCGGCCGCAAGACCGCCAACGTGGTGCTCGGCAATGCCTTCGGGCGAAACGAGGGTATCGTGGTGGACACCCACGTCACACGGCTCGCCAACCGCCTCGGCCTCACCACCGAGAGCGACGCGGTGAAGATCGAGCGGGCGCTGATCCCCCTCTTCCCGCGCGAGCACTGGACCATCCTCTCGCACCTGCTGATCGAGCACGGCCGCCAGGTCTGCGATGCGCGGAAGCCCCGTTGCTCGTCCTGCCTCCTGGCGGACATCTGTCCGTCGGCTCTGGTGTAGGAGGAGACTCGTCATCCCGTGAGGGTGGATCCCGGTTCGCTCTTCGAGCCCACGGATGACATCTCCCGTTACTCGCTACTCGTTTCCTGCACGCCCCCTTTTCCCCGTCTCCATGCCCCGCCTCCTCCCGCGCGCCCTCGTCTCGGCCGCGCTGCTCGTTTCCGCCTGCGCGTCGAATCCCGAGCCCGAGCTCGTCCCCGACCAGCCCGTGCGCGTCGCGCCGCCGGTCGGGGCCATCAAGTACGGCGACTGTGCCGAGGCGCTCCGCCGCGCGGCCGAGAAGCCCGATCTCGACGTGGACCGGCTGCCCACCCCGAAGGCCATGGTGCCCGCCCCCATCCCCGTGAAGTCCATGCCGGCGGCGGTGCGCAGCGCGAAGTACAACGAGGTGCGCGTCACCGTGCTCGTCGACACCCTCGGGCGCGCCGACATGCGGACCTTCGCGGTGGTGAAGGCCACCCATCCGTGGCTCGCGTCGAGCGTAAAGGGTGCGGTGGCGAAGTGGACCTTCGCGCCCGCCGAGCTGGCCGGCTGCAAGGTGCCGCGGACGTACAAGTGGGGCGCCACGGCGGGGACGGCGCCCAGAGGCGCGAGGGGATGAGGGGATGAGGGGATGAGGGGATGAGGGATTAGGGATTAGGAACTGCGCGCGCCGCTCGGGCTGTGGATCCGCGTGTCGAGACCTGGCGTCCCGGGCGGTTGTCATCCCGCAGGAGGGAGCGCAGCGACCGAGTGTCGGGATCTGCTCTCCCGTGCCTGGGGCTGGCCCTTCCGCACGGATGGAGGATCCCGACTCGACGCGCTGCGCTCGCGCGGGGTGACACCGGTCCAAGTGGCATCCCGGGCAGTTCCTAATCCCTAATCCCTAATCCCTGACTGATCCCTCCAACCTTCCCCCCTCCTCGAAGCCTACTATCTTCCGGGTATCCACCCGTATGGAGCCTGCATTGAAGACTGCCACTTTCGAGACGAACCGCGGAACGATCACCGCGGAGCTCTATGACACCGATGCCCCGAAGACCGTCGAGAACTTCGAGAAGCTCGCGAACGAGGGGTTCTACGACGGCGTGAAGTTCCACCGCGTCATCGCCGACTTCGTCGTCCAGGGCGGCGATCCGCTCTCGCGCGACCTGCCCGAGAACGATCCGCGCGTCGGCACCGGCGGCCCGGGCTGGAAGATCAAGTGCGAGACGGCCGGCAACCCGCGCAAGCATGAAGTCGGCTCGCTGTCCATGGCGCATGCCGGCAAGGACACGGGCGGCAGCCAGTTCTTCATGGTGCTCTCCGAAGACAACACGAAGCACCTGAACGGCGTGCACACCGTGTTCGGCAAGATCACCGGTGGCCTCGACATCATGAAGCAGATCAAGAAGAACGACGTGATGAACAAGGTGCGCGTCGCATGAGCGGACCACACGAAGGTGACAAGTCGGCGGGCTTCAGCGGCCTGATCCTCGGCAGCATCGCGATCTTCGTCATCGTGTTCGCCATCGTCCGGCTCACCAACGCGAAGTACGCGGGCGAGCACGGCGCTGCGCACGAAGCGGCGCCGGCCGCCTCGGCGCCGGCAGCCACGGCCCATTAGGAAGAGCCCCGACGCAGAGGGCG